>WQSA01000131.1 GCA_009788135.1 Candidatus Fibrimonadales bacterium | reverse complement strand
GTTGTAAAAGTTCATTTTTTAATGAATTCCGTTAAAATTTCCTGAAGGCGAAGCGAGTTGGCATTCACAGCTTCTGCCGATGATTCCTGAACTTTTGTAAAAGCCTCTTCAAATTTTTGCATAAATTCCTTTTGCATATCAAGCTCCTTTTCTCCGTTTGGAACTTGAGCGAGCAGCTTGTCTATAGCCTTGTGGAAAGCTTCAAGGCCGCTTTGGAATTCAGCCTGGTTTACCCGCATAAGAGTGGAAGTTTCTTGCAGAGCTTTTATCAAATCGCTTTGCGCATGCGCTACGTTTTCTTTGTCTTGAAGCCCCTTAATCGCTTCTATTACCGGATTCAAATCAAGAACGACTTCTTTTGCTGGTGGAATTTGCTGCGCTTGAGGCTCTGGAATTCGAATGTTGTTCACAGCTTGCACAACCGGATTCAAATCCAAAACGACTTCTTTTGCCGGTGGAATCTCGATTTTCGGAAACTCCGGGAATTTCGGAAATTCTGGAAATTTGATTTCTTGCTGTTTCGGAGGTTCCGGAATGCGAAGGCTTGTCAATGCGCTTAGAATTTTGCGCTGCGTGCTCAAAATAGAGGCGAGCGCGACCAGCGCGAGAAATACGAGAATGACTAGAATAAGTTCCATGTTTATCCCAAGGGTAATAAGTTTTGCCTGCTTCTAAAACCCCTTGCATACAGAGCCCATTTTTTAGAATAGAACTTGCACAGGTTAGAGGAAATTTTAGATACATGGCGGAAGATTTTGGAAAAATAGAAATTTAAAATCAAGTTGCAATTTTCCGTTTCCATAATGGCTGCCAAAAATTCCTGCCGGGCAATGCTGGGCGTGGAATCTTTCTGGTCTTCAAAAAATGAGCTTCTTATATTTTCAAAGAATGAGTTTTCATAGTTTGCAAGCGAGCTTTCCAAACTTGGGAGTATTTTAGAATAGGAATCGCCAGGGCAATTCTTGTGCCATGTTTTGCGAATCGTGTCTTTTTGCAAATATTCCGCGCGGCTGTTTATGGATACAACGTGATTTTGAGCATCGCCCACCATCAAATGCACAGTGCTGAGATAAAGGTCTTTCGCTCGCCTTTCTCTTTCCTTTGCATTCTTGATTTTCTTTATGGGCTGCGCTCCTGCGGCAACCAGTTTTGACGAGCCTTCTATTTCAAATCTCTGCTTCCATTTTGCATGCCACTCGTAAAGCCGCTCCTCAAACTTCTGCTCTATCTCCGCAAAGCCTTCGCAAGCTATAAGCCACGCAGTGTGGCTCTGCGAAATATTCTCGCTGTGGGGAAGACCTTCCGGATGCTCAGCCACCCAGCCCAAATGCTCAGAAAGAACAATAACCAGAGCAGGATCCATGCCGCGCGCCAGTTCTGCGTAATCCTTAATCATTATTTTTTTATGCCGAGCAATTTATCTATGTCAACTCTAAGATCCTTCAAACCATCGCTATCCGTGCTGGTGTAACGAGTGACTTTCCCATCGGGCGAAACCAGGTAGAGCCTTGGTACGTAGCCATCTCCGTATTTTTTGCCGAATTCCTGCTCGGCATCTTGAAAAAACGGAAGCGATGCATTGTGTTGCTCCATAAACATCAAAATATCTCTTCTGTTAACGTTGCCAACGGAGATAGTAATGGCGGTCAAGCCTTTCTGCTCATATTCTCTTGCCAGCTGCTGAACGCCAGGGTAGCCTTTTTGGCAGTGCGGGCAATGCGGGCTGTAATAATAAACCATAAGCGGCCGCGAGCTGAATACCGAATAAGGCATATTTGCGTCTTTTATGCCGGTGAGTTTTATGCTGAAATCCATCAAGATTGGTTTGCCTGTTGAATCTGCCATAGGTGCCACTTCCGGTTTTGCGCCGGGAAGCATTTGCGCAAAGGCATTGCCAAATACGCAAAAAAAGGCTAAGAATAAGAATATAGTGCGCATAGTTGTTAAATGTAGAAAAATATTTCTACCTTCCACAAATGTTTATTAAATCTTTGCTGTCCAAACTCATTCCTCCAAAATATAAGGAGGAAGCAGCAGGTTTCATAGACGAAAACCCCGAACATATTCTGGTGGACAACAAAAGCGCATTCAAAAAAATGCTCTCAATTTTGTCCAAGGCCAATTCTTGCGTAATGGATACCGAAGCGGATTCCATGCATCACTATAGGGAAAAGCTCAGCCTTATTCAGATAAGCGTTGGAAAATATCACTGGCTTTTGGACCCTCTGTGCGGGCTCAATATAAAAGCGCTTTGGAAATGCAAAGCGTTTAAGCGGATAACCTTTCACGCTTGCGATTATGATTTGCGCCTGTTAGCGAGGTTCTACGATTTTTGCCCGGAAAGCATTTACGATACATCCATTGCAGCAAAACTTCTTGGCGAAAAGCAAACAGGCTTGGCAGCGCTTGTGGGAAAATATTTCGGAATAAAGCTGAACAAGGAAAATCAAAGGGCAGACTGGACAAAAAGGCCGCTCTCTCCGGAAATGTGCAGCTATGCGGTGCTGGATACTATTTTTTTGGATGCCATAAAAGAGCTTCAATGCAAAAAACTCAAAGAACTTGGACGCATGGGATGGTTGCAGGAATCTTGCGAGTATCTGCTCAAGCATTCAAAGAAAAATCAAAACGAAGACCGCGACTGCGAAACAAAAGATGGCTGGAGGCTGAAGGGTTCAAATGCGTTCAAGCCCTTTGAGTTGCAGCTCTTGAGAGCGGTTTGGCAATGGAGGGATAGAGAAGCTGAGAAAAGAGACTGCGCCGCTTACAGAGTTTTGAGCCCTTATTTTTTGCTTGCTGTTGTTAAAGTCGCTGCAAAAGCCAAGGGAAAAATTGACGAACATACGTTGCCTAAATTGCCGAGAAATCTGAGAGGCAAACAGCTTCAATCATTTTTAAATGAGCTTAATGCAGCGGCTTCTGCTCCTGCAAGCCAGTATCCAAAGCCGCTCGCTCGCAAAGCGTCTCCTCGCACAGCCATAAACGAAGATCTGCGCGAAAAACTACGCGAACTCAGAAACGAAAGAGCAGTGCAGCTGAAAATAGATTCCGGTATTTTAGCAAAGCAAAGCCAATTGAACGCGCTTGCAGACACTCTGAATGGAGACTGGGAAAAAAAATTTGAAGCCGCCGAGTTTATGGATTGGCAGCGCGAAATCTGGAGAGCTTTGGTTCCAAGCGCGATTTTGCCCAGCACGCCAGACGAGCTCAGAGCCTGGGCCAAAGAAAGGCTTTTGACCATGAGCGATGAGAGCAAGGCAAAAGAATCGGAAAAATTGCTTCAGAGCCTCTCGCTGCGCCCAATTTTGGAAAGCGGATTTATAGCCGCATTTTACCCGACAAAGCTTGAACCGCAGATAGTCCCGTTTTTAAAGGAGCTTGCAGATGAGGGAAGGTTGCTTTTGCCCAGAGTCTTAGACAAACAGGATTTGGAATTTGTTCATGTTCAAGATCTTGAAAAAGATTTGCAGCTTGGAGCTTTTGGAATAATGGAGCCAAAATCAGACTTGCCAGCTTTTAAAGAAACTCCCGTTGCATTCCTGATTCCAGGTACTGTTTTTGGCAAAGACGGCGCTCGCATAGGGCACGGCGCAGGTTATTACGATCGGTTTCTTGCCGCATTCAAAACCGTTCCAAAACTCGGAGTAGCTTACAGCGTGCAAATAAGAAGCATACTGCAGCAAAATCCAACGGATGTGAGAATGAACGAGGTTATTTGGGCTAGGTAGCCGCCAATTCCGCCGGCAGCGGGAATTTAGTCTCTTCTTTCAAAGTTTGTTCTTCTACAATTTCTTCAAGATTAAAATGCTCTTTTAACCATTCTATAATCTCAAGCACCAAATATTCCGGAGCGCTTGCGCCGCTTGATATGCCAACGGTATTTACGCCTTTGAACATGCTTTTTTTCAAATTTTTCACGGAGTCTATTAAAATGCTTTTGACTCCTTGCTCATCCCCAAGCTCCCTAAGGCGGTTTGAATTACTTGAGTTTTGAGAACCTACTATGAGAAGCAAGTCCACTTCCTGACACATGGAGCGAACTGCGCTTTGCCTGTTGTTTGTGGCATAGCAGACATTTCCGGTTTTTGGACCTTGTATGCCTGGGTATTTTTTCTTCAATGCAGATATTATGTTTGCCGTTTCTTCTGTTGAAAGAGTTGTCTGCGTGAGATATGCAACTTCTTTTTTCATGGCAGGCAGTTTCTGAACTTCTTTTGCGGAGCTTATAAGGTACATTTTCCCAAGAGGGAGCTGCCCCAGGGTTCCGTCAATTTCCGCATGCCCCTGATGGCCTATTAAAATTATTGAGCAACCGGAATTTGCATATTTTATTGCGCTTCTATGGACCGATTTCACAATGGGGCATGTTGCGTCTATAACTTTCAGGTGCAGGCTCTTTGCGCTTTCGTAAATATCTTTGCTCACGCCGTGCGCAGAAAATATAACAACGGCTTTTTCCGGCACTTCAGATAAATCCTCTACAAATATGGCCCCGATTTTCCGAAGGCTATCCACCACAAAGCGATTGTGCACAATCTCGTGCCGCACATAAACAGGGCTTCCGAATTTTTCAATGGATTTTTCAACCATTAAAATAGCGCGTTCAACACCAGCGCAGAATCCCCTTGGCTTTGCTAGAATGCATTTCATTTTGGTTTTTTCAAGAAGTCTGCGACCAATTTGGAATATGAATAGTAATTCCCATCCCTGTTGAATTTAAGCATTTGCGGATGGTTGGGAATTCCATAGTCATCGTCTTGCTCAAGCATAAGAACGTTTATTCTGCTTAAATTCAAAAACAGATGCGAGTGCAGTGAATTCAAGCTTATTATAGCGGGATATTGCCTTAGCACGCTGAATATGGATTCTGAATGCAAAAGAACAGGATTGCTTCGCAATTCCAATTCTTCCATGACTTTGGCATAGGGTTCAAGTTGCTTGGATGTAGATGCAATGGTTATCAAGCGCCATGTAGGTTGGAACGCTTTGCAAATCATGTATACTTCATGCTCGGACCACGGTTCACCTTTGATAGGAGGCTCCAGATTCAGCAATATGGTGCTTGAAGTGGAGAGTTTTGAATTGACATTCAGCTTTTCATTTTTTTGCGTAACTTGAATGCTTCCTTTTTCCGCTTTTTTAGGATCTATGGCAAATGTTTTATAAAGGAATTCTCTGATTGCATAAATATTTTCGCTTGCTGCGGAGCTTTGCAGGGTTATGTTCAAAAATGGAAATTCCTGTTTTACTCCCATGCGGTATGGTGCGCGGGTGGCTCTTGCCATGTAAAGGAAAGGGAGTTGAGGGTTGTCCTGCAAAAATATGCATAATTCCCATTTGGTCTCCTGTATTCTCTTTTCCATTTCAAAAAAATCGTATTCGCCGTAAAGCATGGTGTCTTTGTTGTAAAACAGAGACATTCTTTCCAAGCCCAAGCCTCTTAGAATATAGCGGTTTTCTTCATCTGCTATAACCAAAAAATCGTCTTGGCCTTTGTTTTCCGAGAGAGCCATTGCAAAAGGCAAAATGATGAAAAACTTGTCTTGTTCGGGGGGCAGAAAAATAACGGTTTTTTTGTTGCTTGAGAGATCCGGCTTGTACTGAAACATTTCGTTCTGGCCGCCGCTTTTTTTTTCAAACCAATGCCTGATTCCCTGCGCCGAGCGAAAACGCATGAAAAACCACCGCAATTTCTTAGCAAAAGGTAAAGGGGACATGGTTTTAGGAATATAGAAAATTCATTGCTTTGGGACATGACAAATCAGCGTTTACTATATATGGTGCGTGCGATGTGCTGGATGCACTATATAGACCCTTTTGTCAGAATCAGAATTGGCCAGAATTCTTCTTTTGCCTTCCCGTTCTGCCAAACTGTGCCGCCTATTTCGTTTGGATAATGGGATTTGACTTTTGGATAAAATTCTCAAAAATTTGATGTCTTGAATTATAAATGCTCAATCTCATCTTCCGAAAGGCTTGTCATTCTCGAAATTAAAGCAGCATCAAAACCTTCGGCCTTCATTTGCCGCGCAGCCTGCAAAAGACCTTTAGCTTCGCCAACAGCTATGCCTTCCGCCACGCCTTCTTCCCTGGCGAACTTCATCGATGCTCCGTAATCCCACTTGTTCATAAGACCCGCCCTGTATTCAGAATGCTCCTTAGCCGTAAAATTAGCAATTTTTGCGGCAAGGAATATCTTCTCGAACAGAGCGCCGCAAAGCTGCTCCGGCTTCTCGTCGAACTCGTGGGCGTGGCGCAATGAAAAAAGAAGCTTGTCGAGCAGGCTTTCGCACTCGGAAAGGCTCTTCCCGAACTTGGGGAGGCGCACATACACAAGATTGATGCAGTCAAAACGAAGGCCGGGGATAAGCGCTGGAGTAGAAAACGGACCTTTTTATGAAATGCTTCTGCTTGGCTATCTGCATCTCGACTATGAACTTGTTCCCCCTGGTGTCCCTGCACCTGATGTCCAGCTCGGCATTCCTGTTCAGCAGGGTTTCCCCTGCGATATATGGATTCAATATTTCCACGTCCGCTACCGGGTATGCCAGCTTTTTCTCAAGGCACACGTTCAGGGTTGCTA
>WQSA01000130.1 GCA_009788135.1 Candidatus Fibrimonadales bacterium | reverse complement strand
CATGCACCAGTCCGGTCTTTCTAAAATCGCTTTGCAAAGTCTCCGAAATCCCGGAGCGGTCGCCAATCAAAAGCCCCATAAGCAAAGCTGTTTCCGGCTGTACATAAAATTGCTCAAATCTCCGCTGCAACTTTTGCTTTGCCAAAAACGAAATCTTCTGAAAAGTCCATTCGCTGCTCAAAACATAAACGCTATCCAAACTTCCAGTTGCGCAAAGCCCTTCCGAGCGCATCCATTCTGGCGAATTAAAAGCCCCTGGAACGGTTGGCGGCGTAACTGGATACCACTTGGCTTTCCAAAAAACGCTATCGCCAGGCATGGGAACTTTTTCTCCGGCATAATTCAACCGAGTTTTCCCAAAGCTAGTTTGCAAAATAACTCCGTAGCCGTTTGCCCTGTTCAGAACCTCGTCCACATATCCAACCCCACTGGCAGGTGGATTCTCGGCAAAGCTGAAATTATCCCTTTGCCAGAAAAAAGAGGTCAAGACAGCTGCGCAAACAATAAGCGAAACTTTGCGCAAAATCGGGCTCAAAGCGTAAATCCAAAACGCCAGCAAAAATGCAATCTGCCAGTGCATGGTTGCGCCGAGCGCCAAAAGAACGCTAACTGCCCCTGCGAGGGCGGGGTAGCTGTTTAGGTCAGCGAAGAAGGCTTTGAAGGTTTTGTTCATTTTCCAGTTCTCGGAGTAGTTCTTCTTCAGTTGGGAGATATAATTTATACTTTGAAGTATAAATTTGCGTGCTATCTTCCGGTAGGGTAAACTTTACCATAGATTCGCTTTTGTCGGCACATAATATAATCCCGATTGGCGGATTATCGCCCTCATTTATCAACTTTCGCGTATAGTAATTAACATACATTTGCATTTGCCCTATATCTTGATGAGTTAATTTTCCGGTTTTAAGGTCAATAAGTACAAAACATTTGAGTATGTAGTTGTAAAATACAAGGTCAATATAATAATGCTCATTGTCAAAGCTAATACGTTTTTGCCGAGATTCGAAAGTAAAGCCACGACCCAGCTCCAAAAGAAATTTTTGAATATGCGAGACAAGTGCCTTTTCCAAATCGCTTTCAAAGTGATGCTCATTGTGATTCAATCCGATAAATTCCAGAATATATGTGTCTTTGATAACATCAAGCGGTGAAATGTTCGGCTCTTTTGTGTAAATTTCAGCAGAAACCGCCTCTTTAGCCTTAATTCCTTGGCTTGATAGCAGCCTTTCATAGAAAAAGCTGTTAATTTGCCGCTCTAGCTGCCTGGTACTCCAATTGGATTTTGCACATTCATTAAGGTAAAATTGCCGTGCTTTTTCATTTTCAACCCTCATTATCATGCGGTAGTGGGTCCAAGTCAATTGGTCACGCAGCGCGTGACCAATCTTAAACTGTAGGTAAAACTGCCGCATATACTTCAAATTTGTGATAGTATATCCTTTTCCATATTCTGCTGTCAGTCGCTTTGCAAGGTCACGGATTATGCCAGAACCGTATTCTGCACGCTCCTCACCCCCTTGCTGTTGTACTATCAACCGACCGACTTGCCAATATGCTTCTACCATTGCAAAATTGACGGCGGAATAAGCCTTAGATCTTGCTGTTTCAAGAACGGTTTTAACTTCTTGGTACAGGTTATTACCCTGAATTACATCATCCATAAAAGAACCTCCTATCTTTGTTCTAATACTTAGACGCTTTTTAAAAGAAAAATCCGGAAAAAAATGCATATTTGCACAATTTTTTTTGCAAAAATGCGTTTTTATGTGATATTCGTCATTTTTAATTTTAAAAATTCACCTTTTCCTCCTCACTTTGTGCCTGAATTTCAGCAGAGCCAGATTAATTTCCACGTCTGTTTCTGAATCGGAAACTTCAAGACTGCTGCCCAAAATATCGGAAATAATTTCGCCGCTGTGCTGCATGAGGCTGTTTTGCTTCTCTTTTTCTGGTTTTTTCGCCAATTCGCCAACATTTCGGGATAATTCCCTTATTTTTGCAAAGGTTTCCACTATTGCGATTGTAGTTTGAGCAGCTTTTTGGCTTTTTAGGATTGTAGCGAGCATATAAAGTCCTTTTTCGGTGAAGGCACTTATTCTTGGTGAAAACTTTAGCTTTTGAAGGTTATCAAAATTTTTGATAACCTCATCCTTTTCTGCCTTATTTAATACAAAAACGTATCCCTCAGGAAATTTATCGGGGTTATTGCTAACCGCTTGATTGATTTCCCGAGTTTCCACGCCGTATAGCATAGCCATGTCACTGTCCAGCAAAACCCGCTCATTGCGAATAGTGATAACCAAGTTTTCCACTTGATTGCTCTGAATTACGTCATCCATAAAAGAACCTCCTATCTTTGTTCTAATACTTTCTAAGACGCTTAGACGCATTTTAAAAGAAAAATCCGGAAAAAAATGCATTTTTGCTTAAATTTTTTTGCAAAAATGCGTTTTTATGTGATATTCGTCGCTTTTGTTATTGTATTACTACTTTCCAAGCCACTATCTTTATGGTTTTGTTATTACTACCGCTTTGAGCTGGAGTTTCATTTGGAACGGCTACTAAATAATCGCTTGTAGTCCAAGAGCTTGCTGTAGAACCTGTACGAACCATGAAATACTTCCATCTGGGATACTGAATCTCGGATTCGCCGGCATTGGTAGGCCTGAACTCAAAATCCGAAGTATTTTGCGGGTTTCCTATGATGGACTCAGCCGGATTATGCGGATTGTCTGCATTGGCAGGAATAAGGCTTCCGAAGCTTCCAGCGGGACGTCTGAAATCTATTATCATTTTCACATTGGATTTTCCCGTTTTGATATTGCCTGGATCAACAATTGTTGGCACTTCGTAATAGAAATCCGCTAGGCTTGTGTTTTCTGTGCCTTGAGCGCTACCCAATATAATTCCTCTAGTTCCAGTTTGCGAGTTTAGCTTGAGAGTATCTGAACCACCGAATGTTATCTTCTGAAACCGCAAAACCGCAGCGCTAGAGCTTGACATGCTGGAAGAGCTGGGTATAAATACCAATTCAGGTTTTGGGAGATTATCTAACATTGAAACGTCAAATTCAAAACTTGTAGCATCGCTTTTTTTGAAAGACGACGTTTCGGAATAATCAAATCTCCAAGAATAAGCTTCAGGTATCACGTATTCCTTAAATTCATAATAAACAATCTGTCCTGTTTTGGAATTTTTAACGATATATAGATATACGTCAGAAGTAGAAAATAGTGTATATCTGTAATAACCCTCTCTGTCATCTCTGGTAAAAACAAATGATCTTGACTCCTTAATTTCTTTTGTTTTTTCTGTTCCAGAACTTATGGTTTTTGTCAAAGATGTTGACTTTGATTCTTTGAATTCGTTGGTTTCAGTATGCGTATCAAAGAATGCGTCGGTAATAGGCTTCACATTCACACCAAAAAACACAGTAGCAGCAGCATCAACCACTACTTTTGCTACTGATTGGCTTGCTTGAGTATTGTCTGGGGCTTTAGTGTATTCGTCAATAATGGTTACTGCCTCTTGACTGCTTCTTTCGATGGTTTGCGTTACAGTTTCTGTTGTTGAAACTGAAACTGTATATGTAGAATTCATGCCATTGTGATGTTGCGATGTATAATAAAACAACGGAATATTCTTTAATTCACCCAAATATATATAATAAAAATCGTAGTCATAATAAGAATACGAATATTTTATTTTATCGTTCTCAGCATACGGTTGAGCCTCAAACCTGTTTACAGTACTTGAACCGCTTGCTTCAACGCTAGATGAGTTGCCTCCATCAGAAGAACTGCTTGGCAGAACTGTTTCGCAACTGCTTACTGGTTTCCCTCCGAAAGCCTGGCAAGTCTCGGCGGACATTTCCACGCAAGCGTCATCTGTCTTGCATAAGATATTTGCTGTTACGCTGCCACTGCTGCTATTGCCGCCGCTGTCACCACCTCCACCGCTGTCCGAAGAGCAAGAAGTGAATGTAGAAATCCCCATACCTATTATTAATAGGATAGACAGGATTGAAATGTTTTTTGAAATGAACCTAAAAGCGTTCATAGGGGGCTCCTTTGGTTAAAAGAGTAATATAGCTATTTCACTTACTAGCTTTCAACAATCACGAGTTTATCTTAAAACAACCCTGTACCGCAAGGTGATGTCAAAACTTGACAAATCCTTTATTTTGGCTTTTTAGGATTGTAGAGAGCATATAAAGCCCTTTTTCGGTGAAGGCGTTTGGCAGCTTGTTTTTGCCACCCCGATCATCTAGTTTTGAAGTCAAAAATTTTGACTTCAAAATTTGCAAAAATGCAATTTTATGTGATATTCGTCACTTTTAATCTCCAAATTTTTCGCAGGTCTTGCCTTTAAAGCAAGATACCTTTCGCATACTGCTCTTAAATCATAAGCATAATACTTATTCTTCCGAATAATACTTAAGTTTAATTAAAACCTGACCATCGCCGCCTTTTTGGCTGGCTGTACAAGAATTTTTATTACAATGACCGCCACTTCCGCCACCACCGGACACTGCTGGCGTGTTTGGATATATAGCTCCGGAACCGCCACCAAAATCATGTGGTGATGGTAATCTTGCTGCCGATCCTCCAGTATTGTTTCCGTTTGTGCAAGAATTAGCGAAACATCCATTTTGGCCGTTTGCGCCTGTAGCTTTTAGCGTTTGTGCTGTAGAATACAGAGGAGGGTTTTGGGGAGGGTTTATGGACGCTACGCCGCCTGCGCCGCCAGGGGTTTGTGTACCGCTTGCACCTCCGAATTTTCCGCCGCCTGCGCTTAGAGTTATTCCTTTGGCAGTCCATTTTACTTCTGTGTTGCCTCCATCTTTTCCGGGATAACCAGCTTGATTGCCTATTGATCCTGAATATTTTGCGCCACCTTCACCACCTTTGCCAACAGTTATATTAAAGAGAACCGCTTCTTCCACAGTTAATTTTATGTATGCCGCAGCGCCACCACCTCCTGATCCTCCACGTCCGAAATCGTCAAAAATAAGATCAGCTTCATAGCTGCCGCCTTGACCGCCACCGCCAGCTCCAAGAGCGTAAATCTCTATTTCCGCAGGAGAATCTTTTGATGCATTAAAAGAATATGTGCTATCCTTGCTAATTCTCGTAGATATTTCTTTGAGTTTTTTTACCAGCAAGGCTTTTCCGGCTTTGATTGCTCGTGCGCTAAATTCTGCTTCCAATTCGCTTGCCTTAGTTGAATAGCCGCCTGCTCTAGCTAATTCCCATAAAGGAATAAGGCTCTGATTAAAATCGCCTATGCCGCAAATATCCGCTTTATTCTCTATTGAATTCAGCCAAGCGCTATAACTTGCCTTGAGTTCTTGCAAGCTAAAAGCGTCAATAGACTCTCCGCCATAAGTATAATAATGAAACAAGCTTTTTTCTTCCAATTCCCTGCTCTCTGTCGTTGAATTATATGTGACTCCACCTGAAATTCCCGCATAACTTGCCTGCAACGCTGTTTTCAACTGATTGGTTGAAGATAAACTTTTGCCAGTGTACGTATAATTGAACTCCAAAGAACCGCCTTTATAGTAGCGAGCCAAAACATGAGTTCCATACTGGTCTAAAATCTGACTTGCATTCTTTGTTTTCAAAGCATTGGCAAAATCTTCTGTTAGATAGTCGGCTAATTTTTCTGGAGTAGCCCCTTTTATGTAATCGTCTTGCGTATAGCGATAAGTATGCCCTCGCACGTAAGAGCTGGAGTCTATTTTGCTTTCGTTCATTGCATTTGAAAATTCAAATCCGAATTTGCCGCTAAACAAAATTCCGCTATAACTAACATTTATGCCTGCATTTCTATCTTTATAAAATTGCTCTAAGTTATTGCCTGCATACATTTTAAAATCCTGCTCAACAGCAGGCTCGGTAGCAATCATGCCGTCTTTGCTCATTCTTCCTTGATCCAAAATTGGGTGCGAAATTTTAACATCGCGCCTATTTATAAAAGACGAATGTATCACATCATAGCCATAACCCAGAAAGGTTTCCGATTTACTATTTTCATTGCCAGTAGGATTATCTTCTGGTTGAGTGGCTTCATCGCTGCAAGCGAAAAATATTAGCGATATGGCAAGAAAGACCAGTGGGGAAAAACGGTTGATTTTCATAATGCACTCCTATTTCGCATAAAGATAGTTATTTGGTTTACTAGCTTTCAACAATTACGAGTTAATCCTAAAATCGACCCTGTACCGCAAGGTGGTCAAAATAAACGGTTTACCACATCACCCACCGGAACCATCTCAACTTCTTTCCCGCTCCTCAGCTTCCATTCAACTTTTCCCTCAGCGAGGCCCTTTTTGCCAATCGCTATGCGAATCGGAATTCCCCATAAATCGCCGTCTTTGAACTTCACTCCTGGGCGCTCGTCTCGATCGTCAACCAAAACCTCAACGCCTTGCTCCTCAAGCTCACGCTCAAGCTTCTCGGTTACTTTCACAATCTCTTCGTCTTTTGCAATCGGAACTATCAAAACCTGGAACGGCGCAATGGACATAGGCCATATCGGGCCAAAATCGTCGTGGCTGTTTTCTATAACGCTCGCCATCAAACGGCCAACTCCAATGCCATAGCAACCCA
>WQSA01000129.1 GCA_009788135.1 Candidatus Fibrimonadales bacterium | reverse complement strand
GGTTTATTTGTGGATTTTGATCCGCACAGAATAACGAGCGGCATATTTCGCTCATACAGAGTTGGGCCGGAAATAGAAAGCATAGTGGTTCGCAACGGAAAAACCGCTACCATAAGCCTGCACGAAAGCACAGCCGGAGCCTATGTGAAAACAAATGGCAAAGCGGATGCCAGCCTTGCCTTTGACCGCACAAAACCCATAAGCGGAGATGAATTGACGCAAAGCGCAACCGCATTTATTCCCATCGCAATGCGAGATAAGCCATACACTGCCGCAATGGTAGGGCTTGGTAGCGGAATGGGCTCACATTATCTTTTGGCAGATCCTCTTTTGCAGCGGCTTGACTGCGTGGAAATAGAAGAGGAAATGGTTAAGCTTGCAAAAGCTGGATTTTACCCTTACAATCATCGCAGCTTTGACGACCCAAGAATGTTTTTGCACATAGGCGATGCCCGCACGTTTTTCCACACGCAAAACCGCTCCTACGATTTGATTGTCAGCGTTCCGTCTAATCCGTGGGTGAGCGGGGTAGCGAGCCTTTTTAGCCTGGAGTTTTACCACCACATAAAACGCTATATGAATCCGGGCGGCCAGCTTGTGCAGTGGCTTCAGCTTTATGAATTNAACAACGAGCTTTTGCTCCATATAATAAGGGCATTGGATGAATCNTTTAAGCATGTTAGCGTTTACAAGGTTTACGATGAACCNGATATAGTGATAATTGCAAGCGATGAACCGGCATTGCAAGCGCATATAGACAGGCTTAGGACCGATCCTGTGCTGGCAAAGGAATTTGAGACAATTCATCTCCCGTGGTATTTCTTTGGCGAGCAGAATTTCCTGTTTAATGCTTCCAGCATAAGGCCGGTGCTTGAAATGGTTGAGGCTAACAGCGAATATATTCCCGTTGTGGACAACAAGTCGGAGCAGGCGCGTTTTGTGAACACCCATGTCGGTTTTATGTCTGCTTTTGACAGTTGCCAGGTTTGCTGGCCGGAATTTTTGGACTCTGCGGATTATGCGCCGAGAAAAGCGTTTATAGATTCTTTAGGTCTGCAAATTCAGGATCCCATGAATTTATATTTAGAAAATCATTTGCTGTTGTCTTTGAGAAACAAGGGCGAGAATTTTAACTGGGCTGCTTTTTGGACCGATTATCGCAAGTGGTCTGCAAAGGTTCCGTTCACGGAGGCGAGGGATAGCATTCCTCTTTATGCGGAGTTGAAGGTCATGTTTTTGGCTGATGAGCTTCCTGTTCCTGTAGCTGTGGAATTTGAGTTTATGGATTTGGCAATACGCAAGAAATATAAAGAGGCGGCAAAGCTGATTTCTTTGATGGGCGAGCATTTTGAGCTGAGGGAGTCAGACGAGTTTTTGCTGCGCCATCTATTTTTGATAGGAATGCTCGGCGAGCAGCGCGATTATATGCGCCATATGTTTTTAAATGTTTATTTGAAAAACATATACTTTGACAAAGCGGAAAAATTCCTTATGAAAACCGTGGCCGGAGTTCCGGATAAGGTTAGAAAAGATGTTTTGCAAGACAGGGCTATAATGAGGGAGGATTGAAGTCTATGCCTCTTCCCATTGCGGGATTAGTCTGGTAAATAACTGCTTGAGCTTTGTGCGCAATTGAACATTCTCATCTTCCAAAGCCTTTAGTTTTACCGTAAGATCAAGCTTGAGATTAAAGGACTCTTCGTTATTCTTTTTCAAAGAATCAACCTGCGAACAAAGCTCGGCATCCTTCTCTTCCATGTCTTTAAGTATTGCCTTAATGCCAAATTTTTCGTCGAGCAAATCCTCATAGCTCTTTTCCAATTGCTCAATTTGCAAGCGAAAATCGGCATTTTCTTCGGTCATGAATTTGTAGGTATCTATTTCTATTTCATTCTTTATTTTGTTCAAGTCAAAGCCAAGGGACATCTCGGGGACTTCTCTTGCGCGCCGCCAGTCTGTCATCCCTGGTTTCCACACGTGCGAATCACCAGTCAAGCCTTTCTGCAATAGTTCATTTATGCTGAAAGGCCCTCTCCGCTGCTCGCTTGTTTCCATATACCAGATCTTCTGATCCAATTAAACCTCTTTTAGAAAAATATAGAAAAATAAGGGCTTCATATCCAAGGTACCCAGGGTTCGTTCCAGGCATTTTCTATATTACCCCCAAATATGGAATCAGCATTTATTGCAATAGAAGGTCCGATAGGCGTTGGAAAGTCTGCGCTTATAGATGCTCTTGAAAAGGAGTATGGCAAACCAGCCATGTATTCTTTTCGTGAAGAGTTGGAACCTAACCCTTTTCTGGAGCAATTTTACGAAGATAAAAATAAATATGCATTTCAAACGCAAATAGCTTTCATGCTTTCTCGCTATAGGCAATTCGAAGCTTTGCAAAAAAGCCTGAGCCAACCTGATATTTTTGCGGAGCGCAAGCTTTACGTGTCTGATTTTATATTTGAGAAAAACGATATTTTTGCGGAACTAACCATAGAAGATGAACAGGAATGGAAGCTCTACCAAAAAATGCGAGATATTCTTTTGGAATCGACAAAAAACGTAATAAAACCGGAATTTGTCGTTTATTTAAGAGCGGGCGAAGAAACTCTCTATCCCAGGGTCAACAGCAAATATATAACCAAGGATTATCTGCACAGATTAACAACTCTGTACGATCGCTATTTCTTTCATTGCAAAACAAGCCCGGTTTTGATAATAGATGTAAACAACGTGGATTTTGTGCGCGATGTTGGAGCTGTAGCAATTATTATAAATTCCATAAAAAAAGCCATAGATTCCCCGCCAACAGCGCAGAATACTTACATAAAGCTAGATGATCTATGATAAACTATTCCGCAGTTCCTTCGCCTTGCTACGTGCTTGAAGAGAGCAGGCTTAAATACAATCTTGAAATTTTGAATAAGGTGCAAAAAGAGGGAAATGCCAAAGTTATATGTGCATTGAAAGGATTTAGCTTTTGGAAAACTTTCCCGTTGGTTTCGAAATATTTGAGCGGAGCCACGGCCAGCAGTTTAAATGAAGTTTTGCTCGCAAGCCACAAAATGGGCAAAGAAATACATGTGTGCGCTCCCGCATACAGAAAAGATGAATTTAGCCAAATTTTAAGACGAGCCAGCCATATAACTTTCAACAGTTTTTCGCAGTGGGAAATGTTCAAAAAAGAAACTTTGAAAAAAAAGGTTAGCGCAGGGATAAGAATAAATCCGGAATTTTCAACTGTTGGCGTGGATATGTACAATCCGGCTGGTCGTTACAGCCGCCTTGGGGTTACAAGAAAAGAATTTAAGCCAATGCTTTTAGATGGCATTGAGGGCTTGCATTTCCATGCGCTCTGCGAACAGGATACAGATGCTCTGGAAGCCGTGCTGGATAGGGTGGAAGCGAACTTTGGAGAATGGATTCCAAAGATGAAATGGATAAATTTTGGCGGAGGACATCACATAACCAGAGCGGAATACGATGTTAAAAAACTCATAGACATTTTGAAAAAGTTTCACAAAAGATACCCTGGAATTGAAATTATTTTGGAACCCGGCGAAGCCGTTGGTTGGCAAACTGGAGAACTTGTTTCCACGGTTTTGGATATTGTTCGCAATGAAATAAACATTGCCATTCTGGATGTGTCAATAACAGCGCACATGCCGGATTGCCTGGAAATGCCTTACCGCCCCGCTATACTTGATAGCGCCATGCTTGGAATTAAAAAATACACATACCGCTTGGCGGGCAATTCTTGCCTGGCTGGAGATATTGCCGGAGATTATTCGTTTGACAAACCTTTGGAAGTAGGCTCCAAGATAATTTTTGCAGATATGATTCATTATACAATGGTAAAAACAACTTTCTTCAACGGAGTGAAGCACCCCTCAATAGGAATTTGGAAAAACGGCAAATTCCATCTTGTTAGAGAATTCTCTTACAATAGTTTTAGGGATAAGCTCAGCTAAGGTCTGAACACGCATCTAAATCCGGTGTGCGTTCCCCAATACCGAGCATCTTCTTCTTCTTTGTTTTCAAAGCTCAAATCTTTTGCTTTGGATTTCCAGCTTCCGCCTTTCAGGTATTTGTATTTGCCAAACCAAAATCCGTCATCTTTAACCCATTCGGCAACATTGCCGAACATATCGTAAAGTCCCCAGCCGTTGGGCTTTTTGCTACCTGAGGCAACAGGTTTTTTGCCTTCGAATATGGCATAGTCTTTTGGGTTTGCGTTATTTGGCCACACCTGTTTTAACGGAGAGCCTGCTCTGGCAGCATATTCCCATTCAGCTTCCGTTGGAAGTTCGCCTCCAAGCGCAATGCAGCAACTGTTGGCTTCTTTCCAAGTGACGCTGTGCGCAGGAAGCGAATCGCCTTTGATTTTTTTAAAATCTTTTTTCCCGCATTTGGCTTTGTATAAACCTTGGTCTATCACGGCGGTGTTTATGTTAAAGGACCTTATTTGCATTTCTTTGCCTTTATACTTTAATCTGCCTGCAGGAATTTTTGCAAGGAACGCTTTGCCTGGCGCAGGCTCTTCTGCAACTGGCGGTTGCGGCAGAGAATCTTTTGGAGCTAAGTTTGCTAGCCTTTCTGGCAAAATAAATTGGCCTTTCATTGGAAACAGCAAGCCGTTCCAAGATATGCTGAGGTCATAATATTTGTAAAAATGCCTTGAATATCCGCCTTCAATGGGGAGCCACAGGGTTTGGTTCTTGGTTGTCAAAAAGGCTAGCGCAGAAACTGCTTCTGCGGTCAAAGCTTTTGCCAGCGTTTCGCCCGTTAAAAAATCATTTTCCCAGGCTCCTCTCCAAACAACGTCTGCACGGCCATCCGGCGAGAGAAAATGAAGTTCCAGGTTGCCTTTTAAACCATGTTCGTCAGTTTTTTCAAATTTTGCGCTTGCTACTGGAACAAAACCGTTAAGCTGCATTGTTCCAAGCATGTTTATGCGATCTACAACCATGTTCAGCTTTTGCCCTGGACTGGTACAACTGGCATACCATTCGTTAAAAGATACCTGTCTTTCGTCCATGTAAATTTGGTAATAATGGCGGTATTCCTCGGAATCCATGTTCAGCGGGCTTGGCGGGGAAATTGGCAGAGGATAATCTGCGGCAAAAACAGCCAGGCAAATAGAATCCGAGACAATCGTTGGCGCTTCTTTGGAAAGGCTATCATACAGGAGCTCAAGCGTTCTCAAATCGTTTATGTGCGATATATCGGGCATTTCGCTTGGCGGCAATCCATATTTTTTCAATTGCAATTCTTGCGATATTTTTTCGCCATGCACAATTTTGGCGATAAAAGTCTCTGTCCAGTATCCGGTAGCTCGTATGGAATAAACAGCCCAGCCTGCGGGAACATCCATTGAAAATGGAGTGTTGCCTACGGCCTGTCCATTAATCCACACTCCTGCGGGCGTAAAGCTATGTATGGATAAAACGCCAGTAGGAGAATCGGATGCAGTGCTGTCTTGCGCAAAGCACAAGACAGAAGACAATGCAGCGACGAGTATAAAAACCGTTCTTTTTTGCATAACAAAGCCTAATATAGTAAAAATTTAAATTACGATTTTGCCAACTTATCTCGAATTTGGATCAGCCTCTCATAGCCGGCATCCGGAATGATGGGACCCAGAACCTGAATCACTTCCGAAGCGGTTGCCGAGGCCAGCTCAGCGCATTTCTCAAGAGGCCAGCCATTTGAGTAACCGTACAGGAAGCCTGATGCCCATAGGTCTCCGGCTCCGGTGGTGTCCAGAGCTTTGACATTAGGCGTGCCTACTTTCAAGACTTTGTCTTTTTCGCAGATTATGGAACCTTTTTTGCCAACTTTAACGATCGCAATCTTAGCTATCTTAGCCATTTCCATGCAAGCCAGTTCTTCTTCCACGCTTGTCAGAATACGGGCTTCGTCTTCGTTTGCTATTAAAATATCGATGCTATGGTCTTCTACCATCTTGTCTATTATAAAGCGGCAATCCTGTATAACGCCAAAAGAACCGCAATCCAAAGCAACTTCCAAGCCGATGTTCTTTGCCACGCTGGCGCAGTGCAAAAGCAGCGATGGATTGTATGCCAGATATCCTTCCAGATATAGTATATCAGCGTTGCTAAAAGGCGCATCGCCGATTTCCGAAGGCAGAAGCTCGGCTGAGGCTCCCGTGTAAGTGAACATGGTGCGCTGGGCATCCGGTGTTACGGCTGAGATCACTCGCCCTGTTGGGGTTGAGCTTTTGCGTATATAGCCTTCCACCATGTTGCGGTAGAGACTTAGCGAATAGACATCGCCCAGGTCGTCATTGCCAACCTTGCATATAAAGCGTGCCAGGCCGCCGAGCCTGGACAAGCCTATCATGGTATTGCTTGCAGAACCGCCGGGAACTGTTTCCACGCGTTCGATATTGCCTAAAATGCGTCCTATTTCGCCCCAATTCATGAGGTTCATTCCGCCTTTTGTCTTTTTTTGCCGGACTATCCATTCTTCGCTAACCGAAGCTATCAAATCCACCAAAGCTGCGCCAACTCCAACTACTCTTTTCATTTTAACTTCTCCTTTTGTTTTGTTGTCCAAACCATTGGAGGTAGTCACGTTCCTCCTGATTAAGTGAATGCAAGCCGTTACGGTTTATTTTTTCCAAAATTTCATTTAGTTTTTCTTCTTTCGCATTGGCGGGACCGCTGTGCAGTTCGC
>WQSA01000128.1 GCA_009788135.1 Candidatus Fibrimonadales bacterium | reverse complement strand
ATACCGGACGAAGAACATCAAAGCATTTTGGAAAGCGTGTCTTTGGAAGAGATGTATTCAAAAATAGATTTGGCCATAAACACGGCATTGGAAGTTCACAAAATAATATCTCTGAACAGGCAGCAAGTTGAAATAAAAATGCAACGCTCTCAGAGAGAATACATGCTTCAGGAGCAAATTACCCATCTTCAAAAAGAATTGGACGAAATAAATGCGAGCGACCAGGATAGCGAAAACTTTTCAAAGAAAGCGAAAGAGCAGAAATTCCCGCCAATAATCAAAGAAAAATTTGACGAAGAGATGTCTCGCTTAAAATTGCTAAACCCCATGAATCCCGAATACACCGTGGTTCGCAACTACATAGACTGGCTTCTTGCTCTTCCCTTTGGCATTTACACCGAAGATGTTTTGGAGATAAAAAGAGCTACCGATAGCCTGAACGCAAAGCACTTTGGTTTGGAAAAAGTGAAAGAGAGAATTTTAGAGCATATAGCCGTTTTGCAAATGGCGGAGAAATTGAAAAACAAGGATGTGAAAAGCCCTATTTTATGCCTGGTTGGTCCTCCCGGCGTTGGCAAAACAACTCTTGCCATGTCCATAGCCAATGCCATGAACAGAAACCTGGCTCGCATATCGCTTGGCGGTGTTCACGACGACGCAGAAATTCGCGGACATCGCCGCACATACATAGGTTCAATGCCCGGGCGCATAGTGCAGGCTCTTCGCAAAGCCAAAAGCATGAATCCTTTGATTTTGCTCGACGAAATAGACAAAATGTCCAGCGATTTCAGAGGCGACCCCGCAAGCGCAATTCTGGAAGTTTTGGACCCTGAAATAAACACGGAATTCACCGATCATTTTATGGAAGTGGGCATAGACCTTTCCAGAGTCTTTTTCGTAGCGACTGCCAACACTCCAGACGGAATCCCTGCGCCTCTCTACGATCGCATGGAAATCGTTCGCATTCCCGGATATTTGCATTTTGAAAAAGAGCACATTGCCCGTGATTTTTTAATTCCCAAAATTCTCAAGCAAAACTCTCTTTCCACAAAGCAGTTCAAGGTTTCAAATTCTGCGATTAACGGAATTCTGCGCGAATACACAAGAGAAGCCGGAGTTAGGGAATTGGAGAGAAAGCTTGAGACAATGGCTCGCAAGCGTGCGATGGAATTGGTTTCAAGGAAAAAATTCATTCCGCAGGTTTCTCAAAAACAACTTTCAACATATCTTGGCGTTCCGGATTTTGCTGGGCCTCGTCTTATAGATGAAAAGCGCGCTGGAGTCACGACTGGTTTGGCTTGGACTCCTGTGGGCGGAGATGTTTTGCATATAGAGTGCATTCTTTTGCCCGGCAAAGGCAAGCTGCAATTAACGGGCCGTTTGGGCGATGTGATGAAGGAGTCTGCTCAAATAGCGCTTTCTTTGGTCAGGGAGCGTGCCAAGAAGTATAAGATACCGGAAGATAAATTCCGCAGAAACGATATTCATCTGCATTTCCCTGAGGGAGCAACTCCTAAAGACGGCCCGTCTGCGGGCATAGCGATTACCATAGCTATGCTTTCTGCGTTTACGGGCAATTTGATTTCGCCTTTTGTAGCGTTCACAGGCGAAGTAAGTCTTGTTGGTCGTTTAATTTCAATCGGCGGTTTAAAGGAAAAATCATTGGCCGCTTTGGATTCCGGCGTAAAAAAGCTTATTTTGCCAAAAGACAATCAAAAAAATGTGGAAGACCTTCCCGACTTGGTCAAGGATGGCTTGGAAATAAAGATGTTTACGCATATAGACGAAGTGATAGGGGAGTTGTTTTGAAAATTCTGCTCCCCATTCTATTTCTCATCAGTCTCGCTACAGGCCAAACACATGCTGATTCTATTCAGCGAAGAACCGCTTTGCTTGCAGAAAAAGCAGCTCTGGAAAGTGATATTAAAAAGATAAATGCGCAAATTGTCCAAACAGACTCGCTTTCAAGAGCGGAAAAAAAATTTAACTCGCAGCAGCAAGCTCGGCAAAGAGCGGACGTTGAGCGAAGAAAAGGCGAGATTGAGCAGCTCAATCAAAAACTTAACGAGCTTTCCGCTGAAATGAGAAGGGAAAAGAATTCCATTGCAAACTCCCAATTCAAAGTTGATAATATAAACTCCACTCGCAAGGCTTTGGCCGCACAGCTTGTTGTGCATTGCCGCAAGCTGGAAGAATTTGTAAAAAACGGCTTGCCATGGGATACTGAAAGCAGAGCGGAAAGAGTTGCCGTTCTGTGCCAGGATTTAGAAAATGGAGCTGCTACCGCAGAAGAAGGCTTCTCCCGTTTGCGTGCCATTTACACGGAAGAAATTCGCTTTGGAGACGAAGTGCAGATAAGCAACCGCTCCATAACTCGCAGCAGCGGAGAAGTCATAAACGCAAATGTTTTGCGCATTGGCAATCAATGGATTGTCTATCAAGACGATGCGGGTCTCATGTACGGCGTTTTACTCAGGAAAAAAGGGCTGAGTGGCAAGTACGAGTATATATGGAAAGAAAATCTGTCATTTGAAGAACGCCAAGCGGTAAAAACGGCCATTGATGTAAAACTCTCCCGCAAACCCCCGCAAATGGTGCTTTTGCCTTTATCATTGTCAATCGGTTCTGACGTTTTCTAAATTAACCTTATGCATTACGGTAAAATATCCTCTTATCAAACAGGCGTTGTTGTCCCCTTGTTCTCATTGCGTTCCAACGAAAGCGTTGGAATCGGCGAATTCTTGGATCTTATCCCATTTGGGCAATGGGCAAAAAAATGCGGGCTGGACTTGATTCAGCTTCTGCCGGTGAACGATACTGGCGAAGAATCCAGCCCTTATAGCGCGCGAAGCGCCTTTGCTCTTAATCCTGTATATATACGTTTGCAGGAAATTGAAGGAGCAGATGAGATATTGGGAGATGAGTTGGATAAGCAGAAACAGCAATTTGCGAAACAGCCCCGCATTCCATATATAGAAGTGGTTCGCAGCAAACGCCAAGCCTTGAGAAAGATTTTCGACAAACAAAAGAATGAAATTTTGGCAAACGAACACTTTGTGAAATGGACAAAACAAAACGAATGGCTCAGACCTTATGCGGTGTTTTGCGCTCACAAGGCAGAAAACAACGAAGCTTCGTGGAAAGAATGGACAAAAAAAGGAAAGCCTAAGGAAAGCGATGTTGTATTCCAAAAATGGATGCAATGGATTGCGGAAGCTCAATTCCTCAAAGCGGTTGACGAACTCAACAAGCTTGGTGTCCGCTTGAAAGGCGATATCCCCATTCTAATCAACGAAGACAGCGCAGACGCTTGGCACTATCCGCAATTCTTCAGCCTTGAAAACCGCGCGGGCGCTCCGCCAGACATGTTCTGCTACAGCGGGCAAAACTGGGCATTTCCAACATACAAATGGGATAATCTCGAAAAAGAAAATTTCAGCTGGTGGAAAGCGAGAATCAAACAGGCAGAGAAGTTTTACCACGCTTACCGCATAGATCATGTTTTGGGATTCTTCCGTATATGGGTTGTGCCAGAACGGGAATACACCGGGATTTTAGGGAACTTTGTTCCTTCCATTCCAATTTACATGGATGAACTTTTGCGAACTGGCATTCCAAAAGAAACAGTGCATTATTTAATATCGCCGAATTTTGGAGAAGAGCAGCTGAATACCTGGTTCGGAGGCTATACGGAAGAAGCGAAGCGAAAATATTTTGAGCCATTGCAAGGTTCTCCTGGCCGTTATATTTTGCGCGATGAGTTTCGCTCGGAGCGCGTGATTATGGCTTTGGAAGAGGAGCAGTTTATAAAGGATGCTCTGTTGAACGTTTATTGGGACAGAATATTTACGCCTAGCAGCACTGATGATATTCTATGGCCTTATTGGTACTGGTATAATGCTCCTGTATTGCATACTTTGCCGGAGCACGAGAGAAATACAGTTAAAGAGGTGATAAAGAGCAACGAGGCAAAACAAGAGGTTTTGTGGAGCGAAAATGGTCGCAAGCTTTTGAGCGTTCTTGCCAAAGAAGCGGATATGCTAGTATGCGCAGAAGATTTGGGCGCAGTTCCGAAATGCGTTCCTGGCGTTTTGGAAGATCTTGAGATATTGGCGCTTAGGGTTGAGCGGTGGACCCGCGACTGGAAGAGCGAAGGCAGCCCTTATGTTCCGCTTTCCAAGTATCCCCGTCTTTCCGTGTGCACAACCAGCAACCACGACTCCTCCACGATTTTGGGTTCCTGGCACGAGCAGGATTTCGATAAAGATTTTTACTGGAAGTATATGGGGAAAAGCGGCAATGCTCCTGCGGTTTTGTCTGCAGAGCACGTGAAACTGATAATTGAAAATGTGTTCAAAACCAACAGTTTGCTGACCATTGTGCCGCTTCAGGATTTCATGGCCCTTTCGCAAAAATTCATTCCCGCAAACCCCGATGAAGACAGGATAAACATTCCTGGCACAATCGGCCTTCAGAACTGGAGCTGGAAAATGCCATGTTTGCTGGAAGATCTATTGAAGGAAAATGCTCTTAACTCTGATATAGCGGGGCTTGCAAAAGTCAGGAAGGAGAGGAAGCTGTGAATAATGATTTAGAATCATACACTTCGAAATCATAATCCCAAGCGTTTTTTTCGTCTTTGAAATGCTTTTCGCAGCTAACCCTGCGAAAGCCATCACCCCACTCCGGCATATAAGTGTCTCCCTCAAAAACGCCGTGCACTCTTGTTATGTATAATTTTTGGCAAAACGGCAATGCTTCTCTGTAAACCTCAGAGCCGCCAATTATAAAACATTCATCTGCATCTGCGGCGAGATTGAATGCTTCGTTTAACGAATTCGCAACCCTTACGCCCACAGCTACAAAACTCAGATTTTTTGTCAATACAATATTTGTTCTGCCGTGGAGTACTTTGCCAATGCTCTCAAAATTTTTTCTGCCCATAATTATCGGATGGTGGAGAGTTGTTCTTCTGAAGAATTGCAAATCTGCAGGCAAGTGCCAAGGCAGTTTGTTGCCTATTCCTATTACGCCATTCTCTGATATGGCGGCAATCAGGGAGATTATCACGAGCTAGAACTTAACTGATGAACTGATGCCAAAACCTGGATTGTTATGACCTTCCGTTATGGCATAGCTTAACCAAAAAGATAAATCCATTCCAGCGGTCGGGTAGAGATAGCCTGTGGGGGCGATTAAGAACCAATCGTCAGCTTTTGCTTCCGGTTTGTGCCATTCAAAGCCAAGACCTGCGCTGAATTTTTTGTTGAATGCAAAAGAAGGTTCTATGTAAATGAGTTTTTCGTCTGGTGCATAGGTATCTTCAACTGTTATAGCGTTTTCCGAAGAGTCTGGGAGCACAGCCCAGTAGCAAGTGCTTGCCAAGCTGAAGCTCTTGTAGTTAAAGCTTGGTTCAAGAGCGAAGGTATTAACCAAGTCTCCGCGGTTGGGATGAAGGCCGAAAACGCCGCGAATAGCATAGTTCAACTCTGTATAGCTGCGAGAGTAGTTGGCATCTATGCCAAAAGTGTATCGATGGCTGCGGCCGCCGCCTTTTATAAGGTCAAGCATGGGGGCCATGGTAAACTTGTTGTTTACTTTATTGAAGCCAGGGAGCGTAAATGCATAGCTTGCGACCATTCTACCGGATTTATCGTTTGAATCGCTTGCGCCTATGTAAACATATCCGTCTTCTCCGAGCCTTGCGCCCAAGCCGCGCATTCCTTGAGTAGGCAGAATGGCAGCGTAATAATCGGCATTGCGCCAGAAGTAGTAGTTAAAACTGCCAAAAGAATATGTGAGGTCGCCAAAAATAAATGTCAAACCTCTGCCAATGGTCCATTCCAAGGAAATTCCGTCAAATTCAAAGGGAGCCCAGCGTTCTTCGGAGCTTATGGGGGTAGCTTCTTCTCTGTGTCGTATTAATGAATGAGGGCTTTTGGAAGCTGCGCCAACAACCACGCGCACTTTTTCGTCCATATCGATGTTCATTTTCAGCCGCAGGTCATGGTTTGCGGCATTGTTAACCACAAAATCTTTTTCGAGATAATTTCCGTAATCGGCATCCAAAGTTCCTTCAAAAGACACATCCGCAGCAAGGGCCGCACATGCAAGCAGAGCAATAAGTGGTAAAAAACGCATGAATGGGAATATAGAATTTTTTTTTGTATATTGCTAATAGGGAGGCTAGTTGCTGTGGCTTAGGTAAAATTTACTTGGTTTTTCTTACCTTCTAGCTTCCCTAATTTAAGCTCTAAAATACTGCTTTTTACTGCTCAAACGTTCAGTATTTGCTCTTTTTTCAGAATTAGACAGGGCAGAGGGGTGGCAGGGTTATGCTTTTTTTTGCAATTTGAAGAAAAATTAACCTTTTTGCGAAAAAATAATGTATAGTAAGCACTGAAAAACTTAGATTTCATGGTTTAATTGAGAATTGAGAATAAAAAAGACATTTTGAGTTGTTTTAGCCATTATATGCGGAAATTATTCTCCATTCTCAACTCTCCATTCTCAATTAAGCGACTAAATCAGCATTTACTATATTCCAACTTAGACTATGTTTAAAAACAGAAAACAAGCATTTCATAATTATTTGTGCAAGCGGCGAAAGCTTGTCCTGGAAGGTCTTTTTTCTGAAAAATTAAAATATGAGAGTGAGGGGGTGAATGAGAATTCGCCCTTTTTTGTTTGGGAAAATTTTAGCAAAAAACGTTCACCGCCTGGCGCTGTGAGAAGAGGTTCTTTGCGTGAAAATCTGGATGTTTTGAGAGAAGCTCCGGAGGGTTTTGTATTTCGTTGCAAACATAATGAATTTGCGGATATATCCGCTTTTGCGTGCAGATGCGAGCCTATTATCAATTCTCAACTCTACCATTCTCAATTAAGAAACGAAGCGCAGAAACGCAGGTTGTTTACCCCCCC
>WQSA01000127.1 GCA_009788135.1 Candidatus Fibrimonadales bacterium | reverse complement strand
AATTGAAAATTGCGTAAACTTAAAAGCGTTTATTTTTGAATAATTCTCCATTCTCAATTCTCCATTCTCAATTAAAAATTAGTTACTACCATAAATTTCTCTGTAAGTCCAGTAATTTCCCATAACACGCTTAACGTAATCACGGGTTTCCCAGTAACTCACCTCTTCCACTCTTATGTCCCAAGGCAAGGTGCCGTAGTTTGTAAGCCAGCGATTTGTTGGAGCCGGGCCGGCATTGTATTCGCCCAGAACGCCTATATAGTCTTGTTTATGCTCAGCGTATAAATCGTTTAAATAGCGCACTCCCAAGCGAATGTTCAGATATGCGTTGTATAGCAAATCCTTGTCAAAATTTTCTATGCCCTCTCTTTTTGCCAAAAAATTTCCTGTTGCAGGCATAATCTGCAAAAGACCTCGCGCTCCGGCTGAGGATTGTATTTTTGCATCAAACATGCTCTCCTGGCGCATAACGGAATATACAAAAAACGGGTCTATTTGCGCATGCTTTTTTACCTTGGATTCATGCGGAATGGGATAGAGGAATTTTAAGACTTGCATGGGAACAGCAATCATTTTTTGCCTTGGAACAATATCCATAAAAGTGCGAGCCATTCTGTGCGCCAATGCGTATTCGCCGTTTTGCATAAACATAGCGCCGTATCTGTAATAAAATTCAAGGCGGTGTTTGTGGAATTTAAGAGCGTCTTCGTAAAGCGTAAAAGCCTCTTCTTCAAAACCGCTGCGGAGCAAAATTCCAATCTGCTCCAGCCGCTCAACGCTTACAAGGGAATCTTTTTCATCAGACTCTTTTTTTTGCACAGCCCTGAGCCAAGCGATTGTGGAATCTGCCGGCATTTCAATTCCTAGCTTTGGATAATTTTCTACAAGCTCAAATTCCATTAAATTCTGCTTTGCCCGCCACGAATAATATCCAAGCGGAAAATCTGCTACCACAGCGGAATACGCTGTTGCCGCATTCTCCTTTTGCCCCATTATCCTCAGACATTCAGCGTAAAAATAAAGCGAAGCGCTTCTGGCCATCAATCCCAAATTTTCATTTGCAGCTTCTGCAAATATATTTGCCGCTTCCGTGTATTTTCCCTCTTTGAAGCTTATAAATCCAACTCTGAATTTAGCCCATTGCCTTCTCTGATGCTTTCCGAATTTNGAATTGTACAACTGTTTNTATGTTTCAACCGCTTTTTTATAATCTTCCGCCTGCTCGTATTCCAGAGCTTTTACCCACAGATTGTTTGCATTCTCCGAGCTGTGCGGAAACTTGTTCCGAAAAATAGAATCCAGTCTTTTCGCTTCAGCTTTGTTGCCGGCATTTCTGTACATTCTAAGCAAGCTTTGCATCCAAATGGAATTGTAATCTATGCTATCCAAAAGTTTTTTGTATTGATCAATGGCCAAATTCGTTTTTCCTGATTGCCTCCAAGCTTCTGCCTGCGATACCATAAAGTTGATTCTTGTAGCCGAGTCCAAATTTAAGTTCTTCCTTCCTAAAACAACGCCTATTCTATCTGCGCATTGCTCATGGTATCCTTTTCTGCACATAAATCTCACAAAATCTTGGTCCGTGGAATTGGGGGTTAGAGATTGCAGAGCTTTGAATGCGGAATCTGCGAATCTGCCTCCGCCTTTGAGCGCGGCGAGATAGGAGTCTGTTGTGCCCAATTGCCATCTCAAGAATTGCGCATAGCTTGAGTTAGGCTTTAATTTAAGGCGTTTTTCTATTGAGTCTTTTTTTGCCTTATTAGTTATTGAAGAGTCGCGCAGAATGCCTTCCAGCAAAATTTGGTCTGCACGTTCCCATGAAGTTTTATTGTTTTTCAAGCTTTTCAGGTTGAGCAGAAGTTTTCTGCTTTCCTGGATATTGCCCCTTTCCATTTCGCATTTCGCTACTCTCATTATAAGAGGTCCATATAAAAAATCCGAGACTTTTTCCAAAAGAGGCATATAAGCTGTGTATGCGCTGTCCCATTTTTTGTCGTAATAGAACACGGCGGCTTTCAAAAGCGCTTTTGAAACGGAATCGGTAGCGCTTTCGCTCCCCTGCAGGGCAAGCTCTCTGCGCAAGACTTCGTTTTTAAATGCATCGGGATGCAATAGTTCAAGTTCGTTGTCGTCATTTGCGGCGGCAATGGAAAAAAGCAGGGCAAAAAGCAAGGGGCGTAGCTTCATTTTAGTGTAAAATTTAGTAAATTCTCTATATGCCGATAGTCTATACCCTCACCGACGAATCTCCGCGTCTTGCAGCGGAAAGCCTTTTACCCATAGCACAATCCTTTGCCGCAGCGGCTGGCATTGAAATGGAAACCAGAGATATTTCCCTCGCAGCTCGTATTCTGGCAGCGTTCAACCTTGCCCCAGACGACCTTGCATATCTGGGAAAGCTCGCTAAAGAACCGACTGCAAACATAATAAAGCTTCCGAATATATCCGCTAGCATTCCGCAGATGAAGGCGGCAATTGCCGAGCTTCAAAGCAAAGGGTACAAAATTCCCAATTACGAAGACAACCAGGAAATTTACGACAAAGTAAAAGGCTCAGCGGTAAATCCGGTGCTGAGGCAAGGCAATTCAGACCGCCGCGCGCCTCTTTCCGTAAAGCAATATGCGAAGAAACATCCGCATTCAATGGGCGAATGGAAAAGCGATTTCAAAACGAAAGTTGTTTCAATGACTGGCGGAGATTTTTACGAAAGCGAAAAGTCCATAACCATAAACGAAAAATCATCGTTTGCAATTGAGTTTATCAATGAAAAGGGAGAAAAAACTTTGCTCAGAAAAGCCGCTCCGCTTTTGGAAGGCGAGATTTTGGATTCATCTGTGATGCGCGTTAAAACTCTGGAAAGCTTTTTGCAGCAGCAGTGCGAAGAAGCAAAAAAAGACGATATGACNGTTTCGGTTCATTTGAAAGCGACTATGATGAAGGTNAGCGATCCCGTGATTTTTGAGGTTGCAAAAAAGGTTGCGCTTGCNAGCGGGGCAAAGNTAGCGATGAATTTCAACAGCCCAAGCGATGTGATTATAGACGCTTCCATGCCGGCTTTGATTCGCCGNGCTCCGCAAAACGAGCTTGCCATTATTCCGGATCGCACTTATGCAGGGGTTTATTCCGCTGCCATAGATTTTTGCAAAAAGAACGGCGCTTTTGATCCTTCAACTATGGGCAGCATTCCCAATGTCGGTTTAATGGCGCAGTCTGCGGAAGAGTATGGCAGCCACGATAAGACTTTTATCGCAAAAGAGAAGGGAGTTATGCAGGCTGTTGATGGCAGCGGCGATGTTTTGTTAAGGCAAAAAGTTGAGGAAGGCGATATTTTCAGAATGTGCCAAACAAAGGACATTCCTGTTCGCAACTGGGTTCATTTGGCTGTTGAGCGTGCAAGGCTAACGCAAACTCCCGTAGTTTTTTGGCTTGACCCAAATCGTGCCCATGACAGGGAAGTGGAAAGAAAGGTAAAGAGCGAGTTTTCAAAAATAGATTTCAGCCATTTGGACATAAGCATAAAGGCTCCGATTGAAGCGGCTTTGTTTTCTATGCAAAGAGCGGCAGACAGTTTAGACACGATTTCCGCGACGGGCAATGTTTTGAGGGATTATTTAACCGATTTATTCCCGATTTTGGAGTTGGGAACTTCTGCGAAGATGCTTTCTGTTGTTCCGCTTTTGGCTGGCGGCGGTATGTTTGAGACCGGAGCGGGCGGTTCTGCGCCAAAGCAGGTTGAGCAGTTGTTGCAGGAGAATTATCTGCGTTGGGATTCTTTAGGCGAATATTTTGCTCTTGCGGAGTCTCTTGCTTTTTATGCAAGGCAGACTCAGAACAAAAAAGCGGCAGTTTTGGCAAAAGCTTTGGACCTTGCAAACGGAAGCATTTTGGAATTCAACCGCGTTCCTCTGCGCAAGCTTGGCGAGTTGGATAATCGCGGTTCGCATTTTTACTTAGCGCTTTACTGGGCGCAAGAATTGGCAAAGCAAAGAGACGATGCTTCTTTGAGAACCAAGTTTGAGCCTATTGCAAAGCATTTGAGCGAGAATGAGCAGCGCATTGTTGCGGAGTTAGCGGCCGTTCAGGGCAAGGCTGTTGATATTGGCGGTTATTATTTGCCGGATGCGGCGAAGTTAGCGGAAGTTATGAAACCGGTTAATTTCATAACCAACCTCTCTTCCAGCTTAGACTGAGTTAAATCCACAGTGAATTCAAATTGGCTGTCTTCTTCGTCTAAGAGCATCCTCTGCACAACCCACACATCGTCTCTTTTTTCAATATATGTGTGCTTATTGGAACGGCCCTCAGCGTCTAGGCGAATTTCTTTGTGCAGCGCTGCAAGCTTTTTTTCGCTGAATTCTTCGCTTGGCTCAAGGCAATCCGCAGCGGCGGCAAAGTCTCCTTTGCCCCATGCAACCAAAAATTGCAAAACCAAAGCTTTGACCATGCGCTCGCTCACCGCAAACGGCGGCAAAGGCTCTTCCCTTTCTTCGGGCAAAACAAACTCAGGATTCTGCATACGCTGCCACTCGTCCAAAAGCGAGGAATCAACCCTTTGCAGCATCTCACGCAAATAGTCCTGCATTTCAAGGATTTCTTCGCTTTTATGCTTTTCCGGAACGGTGTGCGCCAAAACTTTGTATACGCTGTTTATATGGCGCAAAAGCAAGCCCTCTATGCGCTCCAAGCCGTATTGCTTAATGTAACCGGAAAAAGAAAAACACTCCGCAAACATTTCAAGCACAATGGTCTGCGGATGAACTCGCTCACCGCCTACCCACGGATGTTTTTTTGAAAACTCGCTAAAACTCGCTTCTATCCAATCCGCATTTTCCGGCTCCGGTGGGCGCATTTCTTCAAGGCGAGCCTGACGCTCCTCAAATTCTATTCCCTGCGATTTCATCTCGGAGATGGCTTCGTTTTTCAGCTTTGAAAGCTGCTTGCGGCGCACCATTTCCGCTTCTTCTAAAATCGCTTCGATAAGAGTGAGCAATGTTAATGCGTTTAAATCGGTGATTTTTTCTATGCTTTCCAAAAGCCAAAGGGAAAGAGGCTGGTGCATGGCAAAGCGATCGTTTAAGTCAACATTTCCTATTATGCCTTGCGCAATGAGTGANCGGTAGATTTGCAAAGCCCTTTTTATATGTATTTTCTTTTGCTCTTTTGTNTCGTGGCTGTTCATTATCAAATTGTGCAAGGCTCGGCAGCCGTGCGCTGATGTTTGCAGAATGATGTTTGCGTCAACGGTGAATCTGGAGACTAGTTTTTCCGGCTCGCCGTGCATAAGCTTTTCAAAAGTCGCTTTGTCCCAGTTTATAAAGCCTTCGGGTGCGCTCGCTTTTTGAAATTTGCGGCCAGTTTTGCTGAACTTCGCTTCTCGCATTTTGTTTTCTATAACGTGTTCCGGAGCTTGAGCAATCACATAGCCAACGCTGTCAAAGCCCTTTCTTCCCGCGCGCCCGGATATTTGGTGAAAATCCCGCACGGGCAAAAGCGTTGTTTTTTCGCCGTTGAATTTTGTCAGCTTTGTGAAAAGTACTGTGCGGATTGGCACATTTACGCCAACGCCCAAAGTGTCTGTGCCGCAGATTACGGGAAGCAGTCCTTGCTGCGCCATTTTTTCCGTGAGAATTCTATATTTGGGCAAGAGGCCGGCGTGGTGGAGGCCAATGCCTTGCCTTAGCCATCGTTTTATTTCTGCGCCAAATGGGCTGGAAAATCTGAAATCTTTGAGCGCTTCTGCGATTTTTTCTTTTTTCAGCAATCCGGCTATGTCCAGGCTTGTGAAAGCTTGCGCATTTTCTGCGGCTTCGCTCTGCGTGAAGTGTACAACGTAAACCGGGCCTTTGCCTTCGTTTAGCAATCTTTGGACTTCGTTTGGCAGTGGGCTTTCCGAGTATGAGAATTCAAGCGGAACTGGTCGCTCGGAATTTCTTATGCATACGCTTGGGAGGCCGTTTAATTTTGTCATTTCGCTTTCAAAAAACGATGTGTCGCCAAGCGTTGCGGATATTAAAAGGAACTGCGCTTTTTTCATTGTGAGCAATGGTATTTGCCAAGCTACGCCTCTTTCTTTGTCGCTGTAATAGTGAAATTCGTCCATAGCCACTGCGCCTATGTTTGAATTTTCGCCGTCTTTAAGTGCGATTTGCTCAAGGATTTCCGCTGTGCAGCAGAGTATGGGCGCATTGTGGTTTACGGTTGCATCGCCTGTTGAGAGTCCCACGTTTTGCGCTCCGAATTCTTTGCACAGCGCTATCCATTTTTCATTTACGAGCGCTTTTATTGGGCAAGTGTAAACGGAACGCTGATTTTTGGAAAGCATTAAGCGGTGCAAGAAGCTTGCAACCAGTGATTTTCCCGAACCTGTTGGCGTTGCAAGGATCACATTTTTCCCGTCAAGAAGTTCCATTATGGCTTCTTCTTGAGCGGGGTAGAGCGCGATGCCTTTGTTTTCAGTTTCGGTTAGGAACTCTGTTAGAACATCAGGCATGGATTATTTAGTTAGAGTAAATTTGTCAGTATCTCCGCATTTTGTACCGGATGATTTCCAAGTGCAAACATCAAAATTCAAAGTTTTGCCGTTTACATCAATAACCGTGTATTCGGGGTCAGATGAATTAATAATAACTTTTTCCCCTATTTGGTAATAGTCGTTTTCTTGGTTCCAAGTAATTTCTATACCTTTAGAATGCGCAGCGATATTTGACGTAATAAGGCTTTTTTTGACAGGATAAAACTTTAAATTGCTTGCAGCTTTGAGAGTTAAATATACAACGCCATTTATAGGATGAGTTCGCGCATAAGTGTGATCGTGCCCGGCTATAACCACATCTACTTTTTGCTCGCTCATCACAGTTTCAAGGCCAGCTTCCCTGTAATTTCTAACCTCAACATCTTCTGCATGAGCGCTAACGCTTTTTGTAGATTCATGATGAACAACAATGAGCCAGTCGTATTTTCCTGCGTGTGCAGCCTTAGCTTCAGTAATAACGGTTTTAAAGAGATTTACAACAGTATTGTAAGT
>WQSA01000126.1 GCA_009788135.1 Candidatus Fibrimonadales bacterium | reverse complement strand
ACAAATCCACGCATAACCGCATTAAGCCCTGCGCAATCACCACCGCTTGTAAGCATTCCTATTTTCATATTAACCTAATAGTAATATTAAAAATTAGCGTTGCGTTTTAGCTAAGAGGAAGTTAAGGTTTGGTTAAGAATTCAAACTATATAGAAAATCAATCCATCAAACACCGAACATTTGCCAAGCCCTCGTCTATATAAAAACCGGCTAAGTTCAATGTAGCATTGCTGTATTTTACATAATGAACATGAGCAGATCCGCTTTGACTGCCAGTTGTTGCGCTCCAAAAAAGCGCTACTTCCCGTATTTCGCCAAATTTAGCTCTCTGATGTCCGCCTGGCAAAGCGTTAAAACCAAAATCGTCAGTTCCCTTGCCGGAAATCCAAAGCTCGCTGTTTGCTTTTAATTTGGTTCCTACAACATAGCTGCCTATAAAATCTCTTAACTTATACCATTCCGCATCGCTGGGCAAATGCCAGCCTTCTGGGCAAATAGTTTTTGCGGTTTCCCAATTGTAAAGCTTCCCATAAATCTCGCAATTGCTGGTATTGTTATCATAACATTTAGTATTTGAAGTTTCATATCGCATATTTTCAGCCATCCAAGTTTGAGTGCCAATAATCACATATTTATATATTTTGCCATCTCGATTGTCTGTAAATTTTTCTTTATCTACAATAACATTATTTACGCAATGCTCAATAGCGGGATCAAAAAAATCATCACCGCATTTATTGAATATAACTCCATCTTCGCATCCGTTGTTTAACGGATTATAGTCCATCCCGTCGCATTTTTCGTAAATTGCATTTTCAAAACAAAATTGCGTTCTATAATCGTAATAATTATATCCGCATCTTAAAAATTCAGAACCATCCATGCATACGTGAGTTGATGGGTCGTAATAGCCGCCATTACATCTGTCATAAATTATAGAATTATAGCAAAACTGTTCTTTTCTATTGTAATAACCATCTCCGCATGGATCTTTAAGAATATTATTTTCGCATATTTGGTTTGGAGCAGAGTATTTATATCCGCCGCAACCTTCCTCGTCAAGTCCAATGGAAACGCAACCCAAAAACAGGAGAAACAAGAGAATTGACAAAAAATAAAATCTTTGCATAATTTACCACCCGTAAGCCATTTGAACGCTGAGCCCCCAATATTGCCCTGGGAATTCAATGCCCGTGATTTGATTTATTCCTAATCTGTATTTTATTCTATGATGAGTATAAGAAATTCCTACGTCTTGCATTAGCAAAGCGGGGAACCAAAAGGAAATATCCGGATCGCTGCTCGATCTGCCAATAGGAGCGGGAAGCTCATCCACAAGCCAGGGATTAGCAATGGAAGCGGCATAGCTCAAAGCGAATTTCTTCAAATGCAAACTTGCATAAGCAGTGAGCCCTCCATACGAATGCAAAATATAAGCATCTTCCAATCTAATGTATTGCGTATCGGAACTTGAAAGAGGCCCGCCGGTTTCCCAATCCCATATTCCTTCATAAGAAGCCTTGCCTAACGTTAAACCCCAATATGTTGCGCCTCCAATTTCAACGAATTTTCCATTGTATCCAAATATTAAAGATCCATAAGGAAAATTTTGCACGCCGCCGCCAAACCCAAAATATAAATCGCTCTTGCTTTTTAGCACTTTGTGGTATTGAAATCCCAATGTATTTTCGATTAAGCGGTAATGTATATCTGCCAGCGTATCTGGCAGGGCTCGGCTATTGTACAAATTCATAATTCCAGGCAAAGGTATGGTTTTGTTTTTGCCTATGTTTGCATCGTAAGAAATTATATTGACGGCATCTTTTGTTAAATAGCTGTTGTTGCCATAAATGTTCGGCGGTTTTATAGCCCTGAAAGAACCCTTTTCTACATTCATCCTGCTATATCCGCAAGAAGCAATGAAAACAAACAATAAAGGCCAAAACCTCAGCATAGCTGAGAATATAGCAAAATTTTTTCCTTTGCCCACTCCTCAAAACCGCCGTTTGCAATTCTTTCCCTCGCTTGCTCCATCATGTGCAAATAAAAATGCAAATTGTGAATGCTCGCAAGTTGCCAAGCTAAAATCTCGCCTGAATGAATCAAGTGTCGCAAATATGCACGGCTAAAATTCTTGCAAGTATAACACCCGCAGTCCTCATCCGGAGGAATTTCCTCCTCCCTGTGCCTTGCGGATTTATAATGCATAACACCCTTGCTTGTGAATAACATTCCGTTTCTCGCATTCCTTGTAGGCATAACGCAATCGAACATATCTATGCCTCGCAAAATAAGCTCAAGCAAATTCCACGGCGTTCCAACGCCCATAATATAGCGAGGCTTCTCTGCTGGTAAATGATCCGTGCAAAGATCCGCAATTCCGTACATCGTTTCTGCAGGCTCGCCAACAGAAAGACCGCCTATAGCATAGCCGTCTGGATTTATATCCTTTAACTCCTCAATCGCTTGCAAGCGAAGTTCCTCGTGCATGCCGCCTTGCACAATGCCAAAGAATTTCTGCTCATAACCGTGCAGCGGCGGATTTTCTGCGAGCCAGTCTTTCGCAGTTCTTGTCCAGCGTTTGGTGTAATTCAGCGATTTCTGAGCTTCTTCAATTGTGCTAGGATATGGCGTGCATTCATCAAAAGCCATTATTATATCTGCGCCTATTTCGCGCTGAGACTGCATAACGCTCTCCGGTGAAAAAAAATGTTTGCTGCCGTCAAGATGGCTGCGAAACTCAACTCCGTTTTCTTTTATTTTGCGAAGCTCCTTTAAGCTCCAAACTTGGAACCCTCCGCTATCCGTTAAGACTGGGCCATGCCAACCGTTGAATTTGTGAATGCCGCCCATCTGCGCTATCAAAGGCGTTCCAGGGCGCAAATGCAAATGATAAGTGTTTGCCAAAATTATTTTTGCACCCATTTCCTGCAAATCTCTCGGAGGAACGGCTTTCACGCTTGCGGCAGTTCCAACAGGCATAAAGATTGGGGTAGGAATTTCGCCGTGAGCCGTTTTCAAAAGTCCGAGCCGGGCTTTGGATTTTGTGGAAGCAGAAATTAGAAATTCGGAAATAATGCTACCCCGGTATTTTCAGAATCAAGCTTTAAAGGCAAACCGCCTATTTTATCCACTTTGATATTTTCTGGCATGTGCGGAAGAGGAACCTCATGCTGTGCCATAGCGCTTATGTAGTCTATTGCTTCGCCAAAAATTCCTTCGTTTTCCTTTCTGGCAATTATCGCTTCAGCAAGTTCTGTCCATTGCGGCAAGGCTGCAGAAGCTCCCGCTAAACTGCGAGACTTTCCTTTGAGCTTCTCGTTGCTGTCAAAGCCAACATAACTGCACATGGAAAAGAGTCTGAATACTGGCACGCCTCCGCAGAATGCGGCAGTGCGGTTTTCGTTTGTGGTTCCAGTTTTTCCCATAACTGGAAAAGGGTACTTTGAGCCAGAATATGTCATGGCAAGTTTAGAGTATGCGCTTGCCGCTGTGCCGTATTTGAAAACAGATCTCAGCATGGCTTGCATGGGCAAAACTACAGTGCTATCCAAGAACTGGGTTGAGTCTATGTCGTTCTTGAAAATCAAACGATTGTTTCTATCCCAGAGCTCATGAATTATGCATGGCTCATTTATTTTTTTGTCTTTGCATTTGTATTGCTTGCCGCCTAAAATGCTTTGATATGCAACCGCCATTTCAGCAATCGTGGCTTCGTTTACGCCAAGGGGCATGCTCATAACTTCTTGCAAAGAACGATTAACGCCTGCGCTTTTGACAAAACTCGCAAATTCGCTCATAGCTATTTTTTTGCGAAGGTCCGGCCACAAAAATCTATCATCGGCTTGTGCCGGTTGAATCTTGTTTCGCTCGGTTAAATTCCAAACTTGCTGGAAATCAGAGAGCGTGAAACTGGGAAACAATTCTTTTTCTTCTTCAAAAAAATTCACTATGGAAGCGTAATATTCATAGTTATGCTGCAACAGTCTAACCCTTTCCGGAGCGTTGGCGTTTTTTTCAGTTTCTTTGCTATTGTAATAATATTTGAGCGTTTGCAAAGCTCGCACCGCTTCAAAACGTCCTTCCAAAAGCCAATCTGTAGTCAATGCGGCTTTCGTTTTTTCAAGCGCTATTTCATTGCTTGCGCTTGCCGTAATGCTTGTGTCAATTCCATTTTTTTCCGCCAATGCTCTAATCTCTTCCAGCGATAGTTTATCGAGCAAATGCTCCAAAAGCCAAACGCTGGCTATGTTTTCCGAGCGAACCGCTGCCCAGGCAATGCTAACCAGAGCGCCTTTATCCAAATGATCCGGGCGCGGAAAATAAACCGTTCCTCCATAAGTGAACAGGTTGTACTCGTTTTCCAATTCGTCAAATGGATTCCAGCCAAGCTTTAGAGCGAGAGCATACAAAAGCGGTTTCCAAGAAGAGCCCAATTGCCGTTCTGCGATAAATACTCTATCGTAGCCGGAGTTGTTATACCCGGATTGAGCCGCCAGGACCATCCCGTTTCTCAAAGCCACGAGCGCTCCTTGCAGAGGATTTGCAGTATCTGCTCCTATTTTGTTTTGCAGATTTTTCAAATTTTCTCTCACTGCGGCTTCTGCTCTTGTTTGCAAATCCATGTCAAGCGTTGTGATTATTTTTATCTGGCTTTTTCGCCAATCTTCTATGCCAAATTTTTCAAAAACATCTTTATAAAAATCATCGTTCAAATCCCTGTCCACTTTATCCAAAAGCGAAGACGAGTTGAACCTGAATTCTCCGTAGTTCAGTTCGGGCATTTTTGCGGAGTCGTGAACTTCCTTGGTTATATAGCCGTTTTCAAGCATTCTGCGCAAAACATATTTTGTTCTGTGGTACCCTTTTTCCAAAGCCTGCTGCGCCCGTTCCGGAGTTTTTTGCACGCGAGGATCGTAGTTGTAAGGTCCTTTGACCGTACCTGCAATAAAAGCGCATTCTTCAAGGCTGAGTTCCAAAATAGGCTTGTTGAAAAAATATATAGCCGCTATAGCCGCTCCTCTGCCAGAGCCGTAAACCTGAAACTGATTTAGATAGAATTCCAGAATATCCTGTTTGGCGAAGCGTTTTTCCAGTTTTATGGCATCCGTTAGCTCCATCCATTTTGATTTTATGTTTTTCTCTTCTCTTCCAAAAACATTTTTCACTGTTTGCTGGCTAAGAGTGCTGCCGCCTTGCCGCAGGTTAAAGCTTTTCATATTGTTGAACATTGCTCGCGCAAATCCACCGAAGTCGAAGCCTCTATGCTCCCAGAATTTTGCATCTTCTGCGGAAACTATTGCGTCAATAAGCGCATGCGGAATGGAATCGTAGGGGACATACAAGCGGTGGTTGGTATCAAAAAAGGAACCTATTACCGTAACTCCGTCAGAGTAAAACACTCTGCTTTCTCCGTTCAGGTTTCGCAGGATATTGTCTCTGGTAAATTTGTTGTCAGGGTCTTGGTTAGCGACTACCGAAAACAGATAATAAAAAAACGCTGATGCCGCAAGCCCAGACATCACGGCAACAATAAGCAATATGCGAAGAATTTTTTTACTTCGATCTTTCCACATATTCTCCTGTTCTGGTATCTACTTTTATTCGAGTTCCCTGTTCGATGAAAAGCGGTATTTGCACTTCTGCGCCAGTTTCCATAATTGCGGCGCGCATAACGTTCCCGCTTGTATTGCCTTGGACTCCGGGTGGAGACTCCACTATTAGCAGATCCACGAATGTTGGCGGTATAACTTCTATGGCTTTTCCGTTCCACCATGTAACTTGCACTGCGGCTCCATCCAGCAGCCAGAGCTCTGCGCCGTTGAGCGCATCTTTTGGTATTTCCACCATTTCGCCGCTTGGGTCCAGAAAGAACCAGTTTGCGCCATCGTTGTAAGAATATGTGACTTCGTTATAGGTCACGTCTGCCTCTTCCACGGTATCGCCGCTTTTCCAGGTGCGTTCCAGAACGCGTCCTGTGATGAGGTTTTTAACCCTGACTCTGTTGAATGCTTGACCTTTGCCCGGTTTTACGAACTGATTCTCAACAATCATATATGGCTGCCCATCTATCATTATTTTGAGCTTTTTGCGAAATTCATTTGTGCTAACTGTTCCCATGGGGGTAATGTAGTAAAATATCAGCTCCAACTCCTAGCTGGAAAACAGATATGCACACCGCCATTCATTTACATGGATTTGACAAACATTTGACATTTATTTGACAATCTGGAGAATTTTTTCTATATTTTGAGCCATACAAAATTTTTTTGTACTATTAAGCAAAAAATAATTTATTTTATAGCACAAAGAACATCGCTTATAAAACAGAGATGTACCCTTGATCAGCTCAACGGAGGATTTATGGATTTTGTGAAAATAGTGCTAGGTACATTTTTGCTAGCTATTGCTTTTTGCATGGCAACCGCATGGATTGTAATGATGGCAGCCAACATGATAGTGCCCGAAGCGAACGCAACGGAACACTACACGGCTATCGCAATGGCGATCGCTGTAATGCTTGCAATCGTTGCGACGACATACGAAATCAGATGGACGAGAAAGCTGAGAAGGCATCTATGGGCACATTCAAGGAAGCCTAGATTCTGATAAATGCAAAATGGAAGGAAAATGAGCGTTTTTTGAGAATTTGAGAATTATTATGTAAAAAGCGTCACTTTTTTGTATATTCTTTTTATATTGTTTGTGTATATTGGAGAATGCAATATGAAGAAGATAAAATCCTTTTTCGCAATAGCTGTTTTCACAGCTTTGGTGTTCACTTTTATCGGCTGCGCAGGTGTTATGTTTGGTACTGCTGCAAGAACCGGACATTTGAGTAAGGGCTTGCCGGAGAGATTCTTTACGGACTCGAAAATTGAATTTGATGAATTGCTACGCCTGACCCTTAGCGTAGTTTCGTTCCCATAATCTAAGATAAGCCAAAATTCAATTCCCCACCCCAAACATATTTGCTGAACTTTGCGCTTTTTTGAGCGCCTATTATACAGGTATTGGCAATGCCTAATTTTTTAGCATATTTGTTAAGAGCGGTTAAATC
>WQSA01000125.1 GCA_009788135.1 Candidatus Fibrimonadales bacterium | reverse complement strand
GCAAAATTTGCTCGTATTTACGGAGATTCCGAAAAAGTGCAACAGGTGTTGCACAATTTGCCTTGGCGGCATAACATTGCCCTTATGGAACGGCTTGAAGATGAAAAACAACGTATTTGGTATGCAGAGCAAGCTCTTGAAAATGGCTGGTCTAGCAATATTCTAGATATGCAGATTGACAGCAACCTTTATAAACGCCAAGCGATAGCAGATAAAACTAACAACTTCCATGATAAACTGCCTCCCCAACAGAGCGAACTTGCTCAACAAACAATGAAAGACCCGTATATTTTTGATTTTATAGAAAATCGCAAAGGCATGATTGAACGAGATGTTGAAAACGAGCTTGTAAAGCATATTGCAAATTTTTTACTGGAACTCGGAAGCGGCTTCTCATTTGTCGGTCACCAGTATCATTTGGAAATAGACCAGGAAGATTTTTACATCGATATGCTGTTTTACAATTTTAAGCTAAATTGCTTTGTAGTAATTGAACTGAAAATGGAAGATTTTAAACCAGAATTCGCTGGTAAATTGAATTTTTATGTTTCCGCCGTAGATGACCTGCTGAAACGCTCTACTGACAATCCGACAATAGGCATTTTGCTTTGCAAGAATAAGAAGAAAATGATAGCAGAGTATGCCTTACGCGATATAAATAAGCCTATCAGCGTAAATGAGTTTAAGCTACTTGATAAATTGCCGGAAGAATATGAAAATATTTTGCCAACGGCAGAGGATTTTGAAAGTAGAATTAAGTTTCCGGTCTAGCTATTCATATTTGTAGACCAGAAACCACAAGATTTTACTCTTCCTGATCGTCCTCAACTGGTAGCCACTTCTCAATCACAAACTCCACTCTCCTGTTCTTTCTGCGATTGTCTTCGCTGATGTTTGGAACCAACGGCTCGTAGTAAAGTTTGGAACCTATGCCTAGCACTCGGCTTTCGTCAATGCCTTTAGCTACAACATAGTCTCTAACCGCTTTGGCTCGCTCATAGCCTACATGCTTGTTAATTTCTTTGTCCCCTTTGTCGCAGGTGTGGCCGTTCAGGTAAAAGCGCAGTTCCGGGTGGTCTTTCAGCAACTCTATTATCGCATCCAATGCTGGAATTTGCTTTTTGCTTGGCTTGGTTTGCGTGATGCGGAAATCGTTCAGCACCTGATTCTGAATGGAGTCAATTCTCGCTTGCAGATTTTCGGCCTTGCCCGTTCCAATAGCCGCCATGCGAGCCGCTTCAAGCTCTGCGGCTCTGCGTGCTGCTGCCGCTGCCGCTGCCAAGCGTGCCGCTTCCCTGTCTTCGTCTGCTTTGCGGAGAGCATCTTCCGCTGCTGCCAAACGTGCAGCTTCTTCTTCCGCTCTGCGGCGAGCTTCTGCCTCTTCCGCTCTGCGGCGTTCCTCCGCTTCTTCTATCGCTCCGGCATCAAACGAGACTTTCAGTTTGAGACCAATGGCAAGCGGTATGGCTTCGTCAACCAAGCTGTTTAGCGCAAAGGTCCCCCCATCGTCAAGAGTTATATATTCTACGGCTCTGTCGGAATTGTTCCTTTTTGTTATGGAATTAAGCCCGTAATCAAAATAGACACCGGTGTAAAGCCGCCACGATTCGCTTAGCTTCCATTTCATGCCTGCTTCCGTAGAAAGCAAAACCGAGGTTTGCATAGATAAATCCTTTTTGCTTTTTTCCCCTTCAAAAGTGCCAAATCCCATAAATCTTTGAGTGGGGTATGTGTCGTTTTCGTAATAGTATTTACCGCTATTTGTTACTGAAGCTGCCGAGCTTTTATTCGTTCCCGTTAACGGAATGCCTATTTTTGCGCCCGCTGCATAGTAAAATGCATTGTTGTGCATTTTACTTGACTGGTATTGCAGCATAAGCGGTATTTGCAGCAACATTGCGTTTTGCTCTTCCTGGTAATTTTGTATCTGGCTGTAGAATTCAAATGGCGCGCCTTCGTAGTCTGCAGTCATATATGGCTGCTGGCTATAATTTTTAAGCTTGTACTCGGCATTGTAGAATGCCAATTCCAACCCGGTTCCCACACCCCAGTTAGAAGTGAAGAAATAGGAGTAGCCAAGCCCGAAAAGGCCGCCGAACCCGTGGCTTTTATCATCGTCTTTCACATCGTACATGAATGTGTGCAAACCGCCGCCGCCATAGATGGAGAATTCGTATGCAAAAGTTGTCTGGACCAGAATTCCCAGAATTATCAGAATTTTCAGGATTTGTGGAAATGCTTTCATCTTGCAGCCTCCGTTGCTTTGATTGTTTGTTTTTTGCCGGTTTTGGTTTTTATTGCCAGAACATAGGCGTTTTTGATTTGTCGCAGTTCTGCGGCTGTGCTTATTTTTGCCAAGTGTTTGCCAGATACGCTGTACACATCTGCGAATTCAACATTGCTCCAGTCTATGGCGAAAGTTTTTTGAACTATTTGCGGCGGTAAAACTTCGTATTCGCAACTGACAATGCGCCTGTCACCGGAAGTCATTGCCACGTGGTATTTGCCTGGAGGGTATTTATCGGTGATGTTTGGACCTGCAGACCAAGATTGATTTTTGCCATTTTCGAGTTCTACGCCGTCTTTGAACCAGACGAAGTTGGAGAGATTGTCCAATCCCCCGTTGTTTTCAGGGTTGTCGATTACCGTCATTGTGTTGCCCCAGCGCAGTATTGCTATTTGCGTAAACGGGGTGCAATCATCAGCGCTAGCGGCATCGGTTGTAACTTGCAAGGGGGCTGAAATTTTGCCTGCGGCATAGGTGTCGTTTGCTTTTGCGCGAGCGTAGATATCGTATGCTGTGTTTCTGTCTAAACCGTCAAATTGCAAAGTGTCAAGGAGTTCATCAAAAGAAATCCAAACAAGCTCTTCATCAGAAGATGTTATGCGAATTGCATATTCAACTTCCTGCCCGGTGCTTGGCTTTGAATTTGCTAAGATAATTATGCTGTTTGTTGTTTTGCCATGCAGGATTGGAGTCTCAACATTTTCGCCTTGCATTATATCGGTTGTGACTGACAGGGGAGCTGAGATAGTGCCAGCCTTGTAGTTGTTGTTTTCTTTTGTGCGAGCATAGATGTTGTAGGCTGTATTTACGCCCAAATCGTTGAATTGCAATATTGCAAGGAGATCATTGAAAGAAAGCCATTCAAGTTCTTCATCGGAATCTGCTCGGAGAATTGCATATTCAACTTCTTGCCCTGAGTTTGGTTTTGCGTTTGCTAAGATAAAGATGCTGTTTGTTGTTTTGCTGTGCAGGATTGGAGTCTCAACATCTTCTCCCGGTAGTTTGCTCTTTACCGTAAAGCTCACTTTAATTTCCGCTTCAATATCGTGTTCGCCGCTAATCGTTATTGTTTCTTCGTATTTTCCAGGAGGCAGATTATTGGCAGGCGTAATTTGTAATGTAGCTGTTCCGCCTACTGGGATTGATTGTACTATGGTTAATGGCAGTTTTACTGCTGGCATTTGGCCTCTTGAAATTGCGAATTTTTCCGGCTCTACAATTGTCAACAGTCCAGTTGGCTGGTTTCCTTCGTTAATTATGGTAACTGTCAGCGGTTCTTGCGGCAAGTAATTTTGCATTTCTTCGTTGAACACAAATAATATTCTGTTAAGAGATATGCCATAAGTCGGCTCTATCACCGGGGTTATTATTACAGGGTTTATTGCGCGAATGTCATCTATTGCAAACCAGAGGATTAAGCTATCATTGCTACTGAACGTCAAATCGGTATAGTCTCCTACTCCTTCGTTAAAAATAACTTCCCTGCTCTCGGCGCTTCGGAGATTAGATGGATTAGATGCGTTGGCGAAAGTTACATTAACGATGTGCGGGCCGGAGAATGTTGGGTCAATAGCTCCCTTGTTTTTAACATCCCTGCGTGTTAGATTGACTGTTACCTTTTCGGAGTTAATTATTGGCGTATATGTAGATGTTGTGGCATAAAATGCGTAACTCGGCGGGTCAACTTCAAACTTCAGCCATTCGTGGGTGGCATTATAGGCATAAGATGATTGGATGCCAGGCGTTTGGTTGTACCACCAACTGTAGTCGCCATGAAATAAAACGCCATTGACCAGGTTGGGAAGAGCTTCTGTTTCGCCGGATGCGATGAATGTGCCGCCGTTTATTGCCAAGCTGCCGGTTGCGGAATTAAATCCGTTGGTTTTTCCTATTGCTTCTACAATATTCGTTTTGTTGCTCATGGTAATGGTGAGCCCGGCTTGGGAGTATATGCCGTTGCTCAGGTCTGCGCTGCCGCCAATCGCTTCCAGGTTTCCGTCTCCGACTATGGTCAGGTTGTTCCTTGAAACAATGCCTGCGCTGTAATCAGTTTTGCCTGCTTTGGCACGAGTTGAAATGAAAGAGCTTTTTTTGCCATTTTCGAGTTCCAGCGTTACGGGGGTTGGCTGAACAAAGTAAAGGGCATACGGTGCTGTGGTTTTCCATCCTACGCCATCGGAGAAAGTCAATCTATTTGATTCGGGGTCCCAGGTTACGTTTGGTATGTCAACAACGTTTTTCGGGCTAAAAATAATATATGGAGGATGCTGGTTAATATCATCGTATTCTTCGTCGCTTGCATAAAATTTGCCATCGCTTTGGTCAAAGTAAAGCGTGCGGTCTTCGGAGCATTTTTGGCTAAGCTTAATATATCCGGAATTACTGAAGTGTCTATAACGGACATCACAATAAATTCCGTCAAATTTTTTCCAATAAACGCTATCTATTGTGAGAGTATTATCAATTGCCAAGTCTTCGCTCGTATATGCGTCATAAGCATTGTTTTCTCCGCTCCAAGCAATAATAAGAGCGCCTTCTTCAAGATAAGAGTAGTCGCCTTGAACAACTTCTCCTATATCGTTGCCTATTCCGAACACTACTGCTTGTCCTATTGAAAGTTCGCCGCTTATCACATTTACAAGCGGTTTTTTATGAGAAGCGTTATTATCGTAAATAACAACATTTTCCAAAACTAAATTAGCACCGTCTTCTACGGTAAAGAGTATGCCATCGAAACTACGTTTGAGACTTTCATTGAACCAACTACTATTACCTTCTATGGTGAATGTTCCGGGGCCGCTAATTGTAAAGGGTTTATCAATATCAAAACCAATGCAACGTGCTGTAACATCATGAGAAAAGTTTGCGAATTCTTGAACTTTAGCTGTAAATCCTTTTATGTCTTGAACTACTTCGCCACCCCATAATGCGTTAAACCACTGATGATCATCAAAACCGGTGCTGCCGGCAAAGGTAAATTTAGCATTTTGCGGCAACAATATATAACTATCAACAATAGTTAGAATATCACGATTCTGTTCAGCAGTAATGCCTGCAAAAGTAGCGTAAAACACGCCTTCTCTATCTGCATCATTTTGATTTAAAAACGGAATGTTAAAATCATCGCCTATAACCATATTTTCGCAGCCATAAAACGCATAAGCCCATTCATGAGTTGGCATAGGCGATGTCCCGTTAATCTGTGCTTGAGTGCGAGTCATAATCGCAGAGAAAGGAGTTATCAGCTTTGTTATTTTCGCTTTGTTGGCATTGGGATTTTCGTTGAATCCAAAGGCTCCAAGCCATGCGTCTGGCAAACCTGCGGATGTAATGGTTATTGTGTAGGTGTTTGCTGTTGCATAAATATGGGGAATGCCGTTGCTGGTTAAACTGTTTTGCGGAGCGCCATCTATGAAATTGCTTTTTGTTTCCGGCGGAGTTCCATCGCCCCAATCTATGAGCCAGTTATACGGTTTTCCCCAGTTAAGATCGCCGCCTAATTTTCCGTTAAGCGGTATGGCAAAAGATTCTCCCGCCTCTACTGTCACTTGAAATTTAAATTGCTCGCTTACCTTAAATTCCACTTCAATTCGCCGCATAACGGCTGGGCCAAATTCATCTTCGCCTATCTGGCCAGATACCAAAACGAACGCTTTATATATGCCGGCTCCAAGCTCTGCTTTTGGCTTTACTGTAAATTTTTGCACAGCATTGAGGATCATATTGCCGCCGAGTTTCGTTGTATCAAGAATAAAATAGTCGGCATGCTCCCCAGCAGTGTAAGCTCTCAGGTGATTTATGGTTTTCCCAATGTTCGTCACCTCAATCTCATATTCAGCTGGCGTGCTGGCACTATATCCTGATAGCGCAGTAAATTGAATTTCTGTTTTGCTGAGATCTATATCGTAGCCCGGTACCATTTTCAATTTGCCAACCGCCTCGTAAAATATTTGGCTTCCTTCATCGGCTTCAAAATATTTATAATCTTCGGGTTCTGCGCCTGCATTTACAAAAAGACCGCTTTCCGCAACTTTTGTAACCCAGATTTCCATTTCATCTTCAAGCGGATGGTTAAGAGTNATATACCTGTTTCCGGCCATGTAAACATTGCTTGGGGTGCCATTTTTTTTGTAATTATCTTTGATAATCGCTGTGCCGCCAACTTTGAACACGCTTGGAGTTTTGTCCGTGTTTTTATCTGTGGAAAATGGCGAGTTCGCAAAATGCACGCCGCCGCTATAACTCGTTGCGCTAGTGCCGCATTCGTTTCCTGTTATTTTTCCGCCAGTCATATTAAAGGTAGCTCTAAGCGCATATATATATACGCCGCCACCAGAAAGATCAGTCTTGTTTCCAGTGATTTCTCCGCCGCTCATATTGAAAATGCCATAGCTGTCAACATACACTCCAGCACCGTTGGTGCCGCTGATGCTGTTATTTTTCAGCGTTGTGCCAGCCTTCATTTCGAAAATTCCGCCACCAGTAACAAAAACAAGTGCTTCGTTAAGAAATGGCGCTTCATAGGGATTTTTGCTTTTTCCGTCAATGGTAATATTTTGCAAAATCAGAGTGCCTTTTTGCACCTTGAACAGACTAGCGGTTGTCTCACGATTAAGCGTTCGCGGCGTTGATGTTGCGCTCATTATGGTAAGAATGTGGCCTTCGTTGTTTATTATCCGTTGCGTAATTTCAAAATCTGCGGCAACAATAATGTTCATATCTGTTTTGCCGGTATTAAATCTCTCTACTGCTGCAATTAATCCGGCTGAATTAAAA
>WQSA01000124.1 GCA_009788135.1 Candidatus Fibrimonadales bacterium | reverse complement strand
GCAAGCTCAAGATTGGGAGCCTCGCCTTCCCCCAAATCCTTGAACATGTCAGACAATTTAAGCTCCTGCTGCTCAGGCATATCTTCATTGCCGTTGTACAAGACTATGAACTCAGGCTTTGGGATGGAAACCCTTTCTTTGCGATAGCGTTCCTTCCGGTCAACTATCATTTCATAGACATCCGATATGTACATCAGAAACCTCAGCGCCATGTTGTTGTTGATAGTGGACTGGTGCTCCACCAAGACCACTATTTTGCCGTCCAAAACGAATGAAATGTCGTTTTGCTGGCCTTTGACCAGTACATTGTTCAAAGTGGTTATTTTTATGTCCGTGCCCGGCCCGTAGTTCGTGTTTTCCACTGCGTTGAACAGAGACAGCGAGTTCTCCTTTATGCTGAATAGCATGGTGAAAACGCTGTTCTTGTATTCGCGGCTTGCCTCGTCTAAGTTTTTAGACATTTTGAACCTCCTATTTTTGTTCATAATACTTAGACGCAAAAAACGGACAAAATCCGGCATAAAAAATGCATTTTGCTATTCCAACTTGGAATAGTTGCTAGTCAAGAGGCATGATGTAAAGGGTAAATTTCTACATTCCCACACATCATGTCTTTATCATCAGAAATCTCCCTGCGGCGCACGTTTGCCATAGTCTCACATCCCGATGCGGGCAAGACTACGCTTACGGAAAAGTTTCTTTGGTATGGCAAAGTGATTAGAGAAGCTGGGCACGTAAGAGCAAAGTCCAACAAAAGCTATACCGTTAGCGACTGGATGAAAATAGAGCAGCAACGTGGAATATCGGTAAGCTCCTCGGTTCTCAATTTTCCATTTGAAGGATGCTACTTCAATCTGGTTGACACTCCGGGCCATCAGGATTTTTGCGAAGATACTTACCGCGCTCTGACTGCCGTGGATGCAGCTCTGGTTCTCATCGATTCAGTGAATGGCGTTGAAAAACAAACCATAAAACTGATGGAAGTGTGCAGAATGCGCCACACGCCTATAATCACATTCATAAACAAAATGGACTTGGATGGCAGAGATGTGCTGGAGCTTTTGGACGAAATAGAAAAAATTCTGCAAATTCAAACTTGCCCGTTCACTCTTCCCATAGGCTACGGAAAGCTGTTCAAAGGCGTTTACTGCATTGCAGACAATACTTTGCACACATTTTCCAAAAGCGATGGAAAACAGGAAATTCTGCAAATGAGCGGAGCAGACGATCCAAAACTTGTAGAGCTTTGCGGCGAAGAATACATAAAGGAATTCAAAAACCGCTACGACTTCGCAACACAAGCGATGGATCCCTTTGACAAAGAAAAATACCTCGCCGGCAAGCAATGCCCAGTGTTTTTCGGAAGCGCGGTGAACAACTTCGGCGTTAGGCAGCTTTTGAACGCATTCGCAAACATTGCGCCGCCGCCTGCGCCCAGAGAATCCGATGTTCGCATAATTGAGCCCATGGAAAACAAATTCAGCGCATTCGTATTTAAAATTCAGGCAAACATGGACCCACGCCACCGAGACCGCACAGCGTTTTTGCGCATTTGCTCAGGCTCGTTTGAGAGAGGGAACAAAATTCTGCACTGCCGCACGGGCCGCGAAATTCGTCTAGCAGCTCCCACAAGCTTTTTAGCTCAAGACAAAGAGGTTATAGACAAAGCCTATGCCGGCGACATAGTTGGCATAAACGACCCGGGCATTTTCAACATAGGCGACACCTTAACCGAGGGCGAAAAATTCAAATTCTCCGGCATCCCAGACTTTGCCCCCGAATTCTTCGCAAGAGTGACGCTCTTAAATCCTCTAAAAAGCAAACAACTCGGCAAGGGCCTCGCACAACTCTCAGAAGAAGGCGCAACGCAGCTCTTCACAGCACTCAGCTCTGCGCTTCCTGTAATCGGAGTGGTAGGCGAGCTTCAATTCGACGTTCTAAAATACCGCTTGGAAAGCGAATATGGCGCAGAAGTTCAATTAGACAAAATCCCGGTCTTCTGCGCAAGGTGGATTAGCGGTGACCAAAAAAAGCAAGACGATTTTGCAAAAGAATACAAAGGCGACTGCATGCAAGACAAGCACGTAAATCTGGTCTGCCTGTTCCCAAACGAATACCGTTTGAATCTAGCGGTGAAAAATTACGGGGAATTGAAATTCTTAACCACAAACAATTAGTTGAGAGTTGAGAGTTGAGAATTGAGAGTGAAAAACAAAAAATAAATGCATTTAAGTTTGCCTAACTCTCCACTCTCCACTTTCAACTCTCAACTTTTCTATATTAACCCACGTGTTCGGAATAATTCAAAAAAAAGGCGATGAAAACAATCTTTGCGGGAAGGTGATCGGTTATGTTAAAGTGCCAAAGCCTGAATCTGGCGGCGGAGAAGAAACTCCTTTTGACGCCCTCGTTAGCCCAGACGGAATCTTAGCTATACAGGGAGACTACTCCAAACATCCGGACTTTGAATCTTTTCGCAACAGTTTGAAGCAGACTTTGCCCAAAGGCTTGCAGGAAATTCTGAAACATATTCTGGAAGACGATGAAATAAAGGAAAATCTGGAGAAGACAAAGAAGATAAGCGTTAGCGTAATCCCGCCAAAGAATTGCAATCTTGGCGATTTTTTTCCGGTGCCGGCACAGCTCGTTCCATATCAATCAGAAGACATGCTGCTAAGCGAAGAATGCGATATCTTTTTTTTGGGAGAATTTACAACAATAGGCAGTGCGCATTTATTTTTGACGGGTTTCCCAATTCTATATCAGGCAAAATACAGAGAGCAGTCCGAACTGGAAAAAGAAAGAGAGGTGGACGAGCTTTTAGCGGAAATAGACGGGCAAAAATCGGCATCGAGAATAGAATCCGATACCAATCCCGCTGCTCACTTGGAAGGCGAACTGAGCAGCTACAAAGGCAACTTGCTTGAATTGCTCGGCGCAAGAGTTTTGCCGGAAATAATGTACACTATAGAAAAAGACGACTTGGAAAATTTTAAAATAGGCATAAGCGCATTCCGCCGTTTCATGCGCTCATATCCGCATCAGCAAGACGTGGAAAAAATGGTTTCAATTCTGCAAAACATAAGCGAAACCAAACGCCCAAATCCAAACGATTCAAAAAACCTTGCCCTGCTGTGCCAAAAAATGAGCGCTTTGCACCACGAAGAATTTGAAATACTGCCAGACATTCAAAAACAATTGGAGGAAATTTGAAATCTGAAAAATGTGAACTGGAAGGCCTTTTAATCATATATCCAGACGTATTTCCAGACCCGCGCGGCTGGTTCTACGAATCTTACAACATAGATAAATTCAAAGCTCTTGGCATAGACACAGTTTTTGTCCAGGACAACCACAGCCGCTCGGTTAAAAACACGCTGCGCGGGCTGCACTATCAAAAGAATCCCGGGCAGGCAAAGCTTGTACGCTGCACTTGCGGCAAAATATGGGACGTGGCCGTTGACATACGCAAAGACAGCCCAACCTTTGGCAAGTGGCACGCCGAGGAGCTAAGCGAAGACAACAATAAATTCCTCTACATTCCAATCGGGTTTGCGCACGGCTTTTGCGTTCTCTCCGATTTCGCAGAAGTCCAATACAAATGCAGCTCCGTGTACAACGGAGCCGAAGAAGCGGGCTATGCCTGGGATGACCCTAAAATTGGGATAAAATGGCCTGTCAGCGACCCTGTTTTGAGCAACAGGGACTTGCAAAATCCTACTCTGCTGTAGCTTCCGGAGCGGCAGCTTCCTGCGAAGCGCGAACTTTGCGCTCTGTTATGCGAGCAGCCTTGCCCTGAAGGTTGCGCATATAGAATATGCGGGATTTGCGCACGCTTCCATGGGCATCTATGGCTATGGAGTCTATTAGCGGGGAGTGCATCTGGAAAACGCGCTCTACGCCAATGCCGCTGGACATTTTGCGAACGGTTACAGAGGAGCTTATGCCTGTGCCTTTGCGCTGGATAACCACGCCCTTAAAGGGCTGAATACGGCTTTTTGCCTTGCCGTCCGCAGTTTTTTCCATGATTTTAATATTAACCGTGACGGTGTCGCCCGCACGGAAATCGAAGGCATCTTTCTTCTTACTTTCTTGATGTATTGCCTCTATGTTAAGCTTGGCCATAAAAAACCTCAAAAATTTGGACTCTTAAATATAGTAAAAAAAACACAAATTGTCAAGGGGAGCTTGGTATGGAGGCTCTTTTTTGTATATTTAGCAACTGGTGCATTTATGAATATTATCTTTATAGTGGACGACAGTCCTGTTAATTTGACAAAAGCGAAGCAAGCTTTGAGCGGTTCTTATCGCGTATTGACCTTGCTTTCAGCCGAAAAAATGTTTGCCCTTATCGAGAAAATCACGCCAGACTTGATTTTGCTCGATATAGAAATGCCGGGAATGGACGGCTTTACGGCATTGCAAAAAATAAAGGAAGACCCGAAAACAAAATATATTCCGGTGATCTTCTTAACCGCGTATAGCGATGAAACCAGGGAAGCGCATGGCCTGGAGCTTGGGGCGGTGGATTTTATAGCAAAGCCGTTTTCAACTCCTGTTCTGCTGAACAGAATCGCGCACCATCTGCAAATAGAAGATCTCATCAACAAGCAAACCGAACTGCTCAGGCAGCGTTCCATGCAGCTTGAGCAGCTCAACACCAGCATTATCTCAATCATAGCGGAACTGGTGGAAAACCGCGACAAGCTTACATGCAGGCACGTTGAGCGCTCAACCAAATATTTGAGAATACTGATTAACGGCATGCTGGAGCGCGGAATTTATACGGAAGAACTCAAAGAATGGGACAAAGAAGCTGCCATAGCTTCTGCTCGCCTGCACGATGTAGGCAAAATTACCATTTCAGATACTATCTTGAGCAAGCCCGGCAAGCTCACCAAAGAAGAATACGAACAGATAAAAACTCATGCGCTTGCAGGGGAGCGAATTATAGATCACATGATGATGCAGACCAATGGCGGAATCTTTTTGTATTATGCGAAATTCTTTGCGGGCTACCACCACGAGCATTGGGACGGCACAGGCTACCCGCATGGGCTTAGCGGCGAGAAAATACCTTTGCAGGGGCGCATAATGGCACTTGTGGATGTTTACGACGCTCTTGTTTCGGAGCGAGTTTACAAACCGCCTTTTTCCCATGAAGAATCGGCGAACATTATAATTTCTGAAAAGGGCAAGCATTTTGACCCTCATATAGTAGACGTGTTTTCTGAAATTCAAGGGAGATTTAAAGTAGAAGTAGAGGGGCCATGAAAGTTCGGCAAATACGAAGAGCGGTTATAGCAAACTTGTCTTATTTACAGACCTTTTTTGTATTTGCAGCTTTTGCATTAATGGTTGTTTTTAGCTATTGGTATGTCAGCAATATTGAAAACAAGCATTTGGAAAGAAATGCAAATGCTGCGTTCGAGAATACATGGGTGAAAATACAGGCAGATTTGCAAGAGCCAAAATCCAACATAGTTGGGTTTTCTCAAACCGTGCGTGGAATGATTATGAATGGAATCTCCACTCATAATCTGCAGGATTACTTTTCGGATATCGTAAATTTATACAAAGAAGAAGACGTTGTAAAAGATTTTGACGGAGTTTTCGGTTCTTTTGAAAAACATGGCGATATTGATGGCTGGCGGCGGCCTTTTCCGGATGACTATGATGCAAAGAGCCGCCCTTGGTACATAGCGGCTATAAAGGCAAACGGGGGTGTAGCCATTACAAAGCCTAATATAAGCGCTCTCTCAGGAGAAGTGATCATATCGTATTCGCGAGCCATTTTTGACGAAAAAAAAGAACTGATAGGCGTTGTTAGCCTGAGCGTGAAGCTTGATAGAATTGCAAAGTACGCTATAGAGGCACGCGTATATGACAACAACAGCTATGGAATTTTATTTGATGAAGAACTCAGAGTGATTGCCCACCCAATTCATGACCGTTTTTTTGGCAAGTCGCTGACTATGATGAATGATGGGGTTGCTATTAAAGAAGAGATAGACCGGAAAAAAGAGATTTTTGCCCGCAAGGGAACGGACTACAGGGGCTGGGATGCCGTAATGTTTATTAGGCAGCTTCCAAACGGCTGGTATTTGGCTGTTCTAACGCCGGAAGTGGAATATTACAAGAATTTGAAAAACATGATAACCATTATCTCCGCTTTGGGCTTTGTGCTGGCGGTAGTGCTCAGTCTTCTTCTTTTGCGCGTTATATCGGCGAGATTAAAAACGGATGAGCTTGTTCAGGTTATGATGGACTCCACTCCTCTCGTGATAAATCTCTGGAATAAGAAATATCAAAATACCAACACCAATGCAGAAGCTTTGCGCTTATTCGATTTGCCGAGCAAGGGAGAATATTTAGACAGATTTTACGAGCTTATGCCTAAGTATCAGCCAGACGGGCGGCTTTCGAGCGAAAAGGCTATTGAAGTTTTGAATATGGCTTTTGACGAAGGTTATAGCCGCTTTGAATGGATGCATCAAAAGCTCAATGGCGAGCAGATTCCATGCGAAGTTACATTGATCCGCGTCAAATACAAAGACGAATTTATGGTTGCGGGCTTTGCGCGCGATTTGCGCGAAGTCAAAGCCGTGATGGAAAAAATGCGAGAGGCAGATGAACGGGCTCGTATATTGCTCAGCGCGGTGCCTATAAGCTGTACGTTGTTCGATGCAAAATCAGATGTTATAGAATGCAATCAGGCTGCGCTCAGCCTGCTTGGGCTGCTGAGCAAAAAAGATTATATGGGCAACCAGCTCTTCAAGTATTCCACGCCGCTGCAGCCAGATGGAACGCCATCGCTGGAAAAAGCCCTTGCGGTCAACAAGAAGGCTCGCGAAGAGGGCTACTGCCGCTTTGAATGGACTCACCTGGATATAAACGGAGAGATAGTTCCTTGCGATATAACGCTCGTAGGCGTAAAATACAGGGAGCAGGAAGCGGTAGCCGGATATGCAAGGGATTTGAGAGAGCAGCAGGCTATGATGCGCGAAATGCGCAAAGCGTTGATAGCCGAAACGAGCAACAAGGCTAAGAGCAAATTCCTCGCTACCATGAGCCATGAGATTCGCAC
>WQSA01000123.1 GCA_009788135.1 Candidatus Fibrimonadales bacterium | reverse complement strand
AGCAAAAGCACTTACCTGCTTGAAATGCAGAACGCCAAGCTCGAAAACGCCGACGACAGGCTCAGGCTTTACATCGCTCGCATCCAGTCCGAAAACATAGACAGGGGAAACAGGGATTATGCCTTGCCCGGCAGCTTCTTTATCGGAATTCTGAACCACAAAAGAGACAACGGCAAATACTTTTTCACAGAAGAGGGCTGGGTCAATTTGCAAACGAAAAAACTTGCAAGCAACAAAGAATTCAAAATCTTTGTAGAGCTTCCAAAATTCAACAAGAAAGCCTCAGAATGCAAAACGTTCAGAGACAAAATCGTCTTCCTTCTCAAAAATCTGCATATTCTTGAAGAAAGGCCCGATAATTTCAGCGAAAAGATATTCGATAGAATTTTCTCGGTCTCTGAAATTTGTAAATTGAACAGAGATGAACTCAAAGCCTACAGGTATAGCATGAGATATGTTGATGAAAGAAAGCTTGCCATTGACTGCGCTGTGAAAGATGCTGTGAAAGACTCTACTATAGCTGTTACCAGGCAAGTCAAAAGGCAACGCAATCGTGAAATTGCTAGAGCAATGCTCGCAGACGGGCTTGATCCCGCATTTATAGCTCGTTACATAAAACTTCCTCTTAGCCAAATCAATAGATTGCGCTAATCACGCTTGATACGTTTGAGATTCTTAAGTAAATCGTTTCTGATTTTTAGCAATACATCTTTGTCTGCAATTTTCGTAGTGTTTTTTAATTTCTTTTCGGGCGGTGGCGCTACGCTATTGCGAGGAATTGCCCCTACGCCAATCTGCTTTGCTGTCTCAATGTCAATTTTGTTGTAAACCCTCTTGCCAGCCTTGTTTTTTTTGGGTTTCAAATCGGGGAATTTTTTTTCCCATGAATGCAAAACTTTGATAGAAACGCCTACCAGCTCCGCAGCTTCGGCGCTTGTAAAATATAACTTCTCGGTTTTGACTTCACCGTATTTCATAACTACATCCCTGGCATGCCTGGAATCTTCAACCCTTTGGTTATTGCTCCAACGCTTTCCTGATACGCATTGTCTTTTTTAGCAACAGCCTCGTTGAACGCTGCCATAAGAAGATCTTCCAAAGCTTCCACATCGCTGGGATCCACAGCGGACTGCGCAAGCTTGAGCTCCGTGATTAAACCGTTGCCGTTCAATGTTACTTTAACCGCTCCGCCCCCGGCTTCTGCGCTAAAGTTCTGAGTTTCAAGGCTCTCCTGAGTCTTCTTCATCTGCGCTTGCATCTTCTGCATCGAGCGAATCATTTGCTGCATGTCCATTTTCGGTCTCCTTTGTGTTCTGTGCTATGCCGACAAATTTTGTGCCGACCAATTTCAATCCCATATATTTTACAAAATCCGCAAACTGAGGATTTTCTTTCAATAAATTTTCAAATGTTGACGTGGAAATTGCCTGCTGCGGAACTGCTGGTTGCGGAACTACCGGCTGCGAAATTACTTGCTGCGGCTTTGGTTCCGATTTTTTTTTGGTTTTCCTCTTTCAGAGGAGCGACCATTTCCACTTTTTCCATATTCTCTATTTTTTCCAAGGCTTCCTTTATATTTGCCACCCTATCCAGCCATGCAATCTTCGCAAACTCCGCTTCTGCCAGCAAACGAGGATTCAATCCGCGCCTCGATGAGCATTTTTCGTTTAGCTCCATTATAATCTTTGCAATTCGCAAAATATCGCCCTGGTCAAAAGTCGGGGCCAAGCTTTTAAGGCTGTCCAAACTGGACTCCGACAATTCAAGCTGCCCAGCGGAAAGCCCGATTTTGGCATAGAGAAAATTGCGCAAAAATCTAATGAAACCATCTAAGAATACCTGAACTTCCACGCCTGTGGACACGGCGTTTTCCAAAACGGCAAAGCTGCCTTTTGCATCGTGAGCTGCAAAAGCGTTGATAAGCTCAAAATAAAGCGAAGTTGAGGGAATGCCAAGCGCATTTTGCACAGACTCCGCTGTTATAGACTTTCCGCAATAGGCAAAAACTTCGTCGAAAATCGTAAGAGCATCGCGCATTGAACCGTCCGCTTTCTCGGAAATTATGGAAAGAGCTTCCGGGTCTGCATTTATGCCTTCTTTTTCACATATAAAAGCGAGCCTCTTTGAGATTTGCATAGGCGAGAGCCTTTTGAAATCAAAGCGGAGCACTCTGGACAGAATTGTGGCCGGAATCTTGTTCGCTTCCGTTGTCGCTAAAATAAATATCAAATACGAGGGAGGTTCTTCCAAAGTTTTAAGCATGGAACTCCAGGCCTTGCTCGAAAGAGAATGAACTTCGTCTATGATCAAAGCTCGGTATTTGCTGTTCATAGGCGGATATTCAGCGGTTTTTTCGAGAAGTTCGCGCATTTCTTCAACGCCGCTGTTGCTTGCAGCGTCAAATTCCGAAACATCAAGGGAGGAGCCTGTGGTTATGGCTCGGCAGCACTCGCACTCGCCGCAGGGCTTTTGCTCGCCATCGCCAGTGCAGTTAAGCATTGCGGCCAAAATTCGGGCCGATGTGGTTTTCCCTACCCCTCTTGTGCCCGTAAACAAAAAAGCGTGATGAATATTGCCTGTTGCAATGGCATTTTTGAGCGTTTGGGCAATATGCTCCTGCCCAACCATCTCGCTAAAGGAGCGTGGTCGCCATTTTCTCGCCATTGCTATATAAGGCATGATTGGAATGTAGAAATTTCTATATTAACCCCCATGAAAAATTTTTTACCATTTATTGCTATTGGCATGCTTGCCCTTGCGGCTTGCGAAAAAGGTACCGTATCTGGCACGGTTATAGATCCGTTTACTGGAAAAGCCGTTGAATTGCCCACGGTGTATATAAAAGGCACCACATTCTCCTCTCAGAAAATTCCGGGCGGTTTGCCAGATGGAAAATTCACTTTTGAAGGCATTGAACCCGGCTCTTATACTTTGGAGGCTGGCAAAGGCAAATACTCAAAAGGAAAAGCGGACTTCACCATAACCAAAGAAGATATGTCTGTTACTAAAAACATATATATTTACGGTCAAGAGGTAACTCCCGGGCTTTACCAGTCTATTGCTGGGACAAATGCAGAAAAAATAATAAACAACTGGGCAATTTGGCAAGCCAACTGCAAAGGAAATTCTTTCGCTCTGCGCTCTAAATTCGTGGAAAACAAAAAAGACAATGTTCTGCCACCGCCAAAGGATGTTGCTGCTGAGATCGTAGCCCTTTACAAAATAGCTACTTCTGTTACTTCGCCTATCGAGGTTCTTTCTTATCCAATGAAATTGGAACCTGCTAAAAATCATGATTGCGGAGTTGATGCAAAAGAAACTTTGCTCGTTCCCAATACTGAGAAGGGGACTAAAGTTGAGTCCAGCTACAAGAGCGACAATCTTTATGAGATAAAGGGTTCGCTTCCGGCAGGCAGGCAGTTCCTGGCCATTAATCAGGACGGAAAATTGGTTGGTCTTTACTATTTGAACGCAAAATGAAAATTCAGGCCTTATTAGTTCCCTTTGTGTATGCAGCTCCTGTGTTTGCAGGAGCATTTTTTTTGTTTCAGCAAATGTCGCAAAAGTATGCAAAATACTGGGATATTCAGTGGGGTTATTATGCAGTGCTAGCCTTGTTTGTTTGGCTTTGCGCAGCTCTTGCCTGGAATGCAAAAGAAATCTATCAAAGAGTTAAAGGCTCTTTGCCATCTAAATTTTCCATGCTTGGGTTGCTGGCTCTTTTGGTTTTCTTTGCCGTTTTTGCAGTTGTTACTATAAACTTGCAGCACAGGGTTTTGAGCGATGAAACCAGTTGGGAATCCATGGCTCTTCAAATGCGTTTTGACCAAAGCGGGGGAGTGTGCAATCAAGGCGTGTGGATAGATGGCAGGCTTGAATGCAAAGACGAGGTGAACAACTTTAAGGGAAAGGCTTTTGGTTTTGTTCAGAGCCTTGCGTTTTTGTTTGCAGAGCCTAACAGAGATACATCTTTGCTGGTTAATTTTCCGATTGCGCTTTGTTCGATAGTTCTTTTATTCTTTGCCATGTTCAGATTGACAAAGGATGAATGGCTGGCATTGACCGTAGCAATTTTTTTGATAAGCCAGCCCATATTTTTAATGCAGTCGCGCAGTGCATCTACAGAGGTTTTATATATATTTTTATTTGCGGCTTTGCTCGCGTTTTACTCCATTATTCCGCCAAAAGAGGTGAGCATCAAGCATTTTGCGCTTATCATTCCATTGCTCGGATTTTTCGCTCAAACAAGACAAGAGACTATTTTCTGTTTTATTCCTTTTGTTCTTTTTTATTATTCTTATTTTTTGGAAAAACCTTGGCGTCTGGCCGCTTTTTCGGGTCTTATTATCTTGGCTTCCTGGCCGTCAATAAATACTATGATTGCCTATCGAGGCTATGATTTTCAGGGCGGCGAGCATGCGGCTCATTCGTTTGCGAATTTTGTTTACAATTTGAAAAGCAATATCAGAATAATGTGGAACGCGGAGCTTGACCCTAATGGGCTTTTGAAATATCCGTTTTACACAATTTATTCCTTTTTGCTTTATGCCGGTTTTGTCTGGCTTTTGTTCAAAGTTGCTTTTTACAACAAATACAGATGGTCAGCGCTTTTGTTTGCGTTGTTCTGTTTGCAGATAGGGGTTATACTCTTTAATGTTAGCGGCACTTTTGAGATAGACATAAATCAGAGATATGTGTTGGTGGCGTTGCCGTTGTTTGCTATTGTCATGGCGGTAGCTTTGTGCGATGTGCTTAATGGAAAGTCAAAAATCGTGTGCTGTGCGGCGGCGGTTTTGGCTGTAGGCATTTCTATTAAGCATGCAGACAGTTTTTTCGATAATATTTTATACAAAAAGAACAAGCTTTTGGTAGAAGAGGAATATTTAAATGCCGAGCTGAAAAAACTTCCTGAGAAGTCTATATTTATTTATGCGCGTCCGTGGCAAATGCTGGCGAGCGGTTTTAACGGATTTTCAGAGCGTCAATTTTTGGGATGGTCTCCGAGCGAATTGGAAAAGTGGAGAAGTTTTTCAATCGACAATATTTATGTTGTGCGCGGTCAGGATGGTTATGGCGATGTGGATAGAAAATCCAGGGTAGTCGGTTTTAAGACCACGAATGCTATAGACGGAATTTTGAACGATTATAGAACGCATAGGATTTTCTCGCAAACACGTCCTTTTGGTTATCCGCTTGAGGTATATAAGATAGGCAAGAAGAAAGGTGAGTCCAGCTATGCAGCGAGTATAATGTGGAATGGGAGCGAGGTTGAATGGTCTTTGCCTGATACTTTGGTTGATTACAAGGTTTCTTTGAACAATGAATTTTTTAATATGGAAAAGGGAGTTCGCAAAATTCCTGTGAACAAGTCTGGTTTGCATTATGCGGCTTTAATAGCTTTTCCGGAAGAAGACACGGTGAGAAAAGAGATTCAGTTTTTTATTCGCACTCCTGAAAATCGTTTGCTTGAAGATGTAAATCCGAATCCTTGGGCTCAAGACTGGGGGGAGCCTAAGATGGGAAAAACCGTTGAGAACAATGCGATGAGAATAGATAGAAGATTTTTTGAATTTGGAATTGGTTCTCATGCAAATTCGAAACTGACTTGGTCTTTGAACGGAGCGTATAAAAAATTCCACAGTTATATTGGCTTGGACGATGAATCCGCTTGCGGCAATGGTGCGATTTTTGTTGTAAAGGGCGATGGCAATCAGCTTTATCGTTCAAAAGTTCTGGTTTCGCGCGAGATAGATTCTGTGAGCGTTGACATTAGCGGGGTAAATATACTTGAGCTTGAAGCGCTGGACAATGGCGATAAGGATTGCGATCACGCTAATTGGGCTGGTGCGTGGATGGATTAACCGCTATAAACTCGCTTAACGACTTCCTCAATGTGCCCAAAAATCGTTTGCAGGCGCATATCGATAGACGAGCCGTTTTCCGATTCAAGCAAAGCGCCTCCTTTCTCTATAGACTCGTCAACTATAAGCTCTACGCTTTTTAGCGAACTCATAACGGGTTTCCAAAAAGACTCGGATTCTTTTGCGGATGCTATGTCCGCAGGGTTTAGCCTAACTCTTAATTTTTCTTCTTGACCCAAAAAAACAAAAGCTTCTTTCAGAACACGACTTATAATGTTTGGATTTTGAGCAGCTTCTTCGCAAAAAACTCTTTTTGCTACTGCAAGCGCAATCTCTGTGGTCTCGGAACTTATTTTTTCAAAAATATCTTTTTGCTGAACTGCCAAGCTCTCAATTTCTTTGGCAACGCTTTCCTGCAAAACCTTCAAATCGGCATTCCATTTTTCGAGAGCCTTTTTTTCACCCTCCGCTTCTCCCAAGCTTTTTCCCTCTTTAACGCCCTTGTCATGCGCCGCTTTAGTATCTTGCTCTGCTTTGTTTTTCAAATTTGCTATTTCGCCAGTGAGATTTGCTATTTGCGCTTGCAAAGAGGAAAGCTCGCGTTTCAGGCGTTCTTCTGCAGTCTCAACCATAGCCCCTGGGTTTATCTGAAAATCCGCTACTTTAAAGCCAGACATGGCCGCTGGTCTAACGGCTTGCGCTGCGTTTCCTTTAAGGATTGCTTTAATCTGAACTTTGCCAGGTTGCTCTTCTTCGTCTTTGGGCATTTGTGTTTAATATAGTAAATAATGATAAACTCTAACTTCATGGTTTAATGGAGAATTGAGAATGGAGAATTGAGAATAAAAAACGGCAAAGCTCATTTTTGAGCTATTTTAGCCATTATATGCGGAAATTATTCTCCATTCTCAACTCTCAATTCTCAACTAAGCGACTAAATCAGCGTTTACTATATTACCCTCAAAATGAAAATAGCATTCCAAGGTAGGCACGGTGCGTACAGCGAAAGCGCTGCTTATCACTTGTTTGGAAAAGAAGCGGAAACTATCCCGGTTGATACCTTTGAAGAATTGCACAAAATGGTACAGAACGGCGATGTTAATTACAGCATAGTTCCAATAGAAAACTCTACAGCAGGCTCGGTTTTGGAAAATTATGATTTGTTGCTGAAATACGGATTGCCTATAGTAGGCGAAATAAAATTGCAAATAAATCACTGCTTAATCGCTTTGAAAGGCGAAAAA
>WQSA01000122.1 GCA_009788135.1 Candidatus Fibrimonadales bacterium | reverse complement strand
GCTAGCCGTATTGGTATGGCAAGAGCGCAAAACAATCTGCGAAGTTCTGGAACCACATATAAACAATTTCTACCAAACGCTGTGCAGCAAATCGGAAGAAATAAAATTCACCTACGCACGTGCCCTAACCAAAGAAGATTTCCTAAATGTTCTCAAAGAAAAATTCACAGCGGAACGCTCAAGCGGAACAACGCTGGCTGGCCCGCACAGAGACGATATAGAACTCTTAATCAGCGGCCACTCAATGCGAGACTTCGGTTCGCAAGGGCAGTGCCGCTCCATAGCCTTGTCCATGAAATTCGCTGCCGCAGAAATAATAGAAAGCCACACCGATGCAAAACCAATTCTGCTCTTAGACGATGTATTCGCTGAGCTTGACAATTCCAGAAGAGAAGCGGTAGCGAAAATAGTCAAGCAAAAAGGTTGCCAAACGTTTGCCGCAACGCCTAGTGCAAGCGATTTGCCGTTTCAAGGAGATTCTCTAATACAATCTTCTGCTTTTCATTAGGATTTTTTTCCAAAGCCTTTCTCGCCAAATAACTGTAAATGAGGATAGTCTGTTCATTTGCCTCTTGTCCTCTGGATTTCAGTTCGCAGTAGCGATAATTCTCCGTTAAATTGGCAAGCAAAAGAGAATCTCCCTCCGCTTCGCTAATGCCAAAACGCCTTATCAAACCCACTAACGGCTTATCGTCAACAGGGCTTACGCCAAGCATATAGCTGATGCTCCTCCCTGAACTATCTATATTCTCAATTTGATAAGTTCTAAAAATCTCTTCTCTGTACCAATCGCTGTAAAAAAGGGCTTCATTTATCACCGCAACATCCGTACGATAATTTTCTGCGAGCTGCATATACCACAGAGGAAAAGTATCATTATCCCCATAGGTTATTAAAATGCCGTTTTGCGGAACGCTGTTCAAAACATTTATGGCAAAGTCTCTCGCAACAAAATCCTTTGAGCGATTGTGAGAACTAAAATGGCCGGCAAAAGGAATTATCCACGCAAACATAAGCGCAAAAGCGGTTTTTTTCCCGGCTTTTCTGCAAGCTACGGCCGTCATAATGGCAAAGAACAAAAAAGCCGGCGTAAAGAAATAATCCCTGTTCCGCACCTCTTGCTGAACTGGTTTTGGCGGAGATGGCATTTTTATTCCCCGTTCTTCCAAAGCGTCTCTCCATGCGAAAGCAGTTCTCAATCCTTCTGCGGCATGCGCAGTTTTTAACCATCCATTTCGCATTTCTGCCGGTATTGAATGATAAAAATCCATGGAAATATTTATAAGCTCAATGCTTGGCAAATCCGGAATGGAATCTGGAATGGATTTTCTCAATTCTTTTATGTGGGAATACCATTGCTTTGCCAAAGCGCTTCTGGGCTTTGTGCCGTCTGCAAAGTTTAAGTAAAACACCAATCCAATCGAACTTAGCAAAAACATCAAAACTACCAAAATCACGTTCTGATTTTTTCTATAAAACCAAAGCCCGGCAAACACGGCTATTATCAAAAATTCAAAAATCACTCTATGCCAAAACGGCGCAGGCGTTTGCGCTCCAAGCGGAGCTGGAAACCACTGGTTCAAATGGTAGCCCAAGTATCCTATATTTTCCGAGAATCCAAATTGATTTGCAAAAGTTCCCCTGCGATACAAAGCTCGCTCAAACATATACATTTCGCCGTATTGCTTTCTGCCCAGCACATCAAAAAAATTCTCAACCGTAGCGGGATTATTCTGATTCAAAACAGGCTCGGTAGAAGAGCGAATTGGCAAATACAATTGCGAGGACAGTCCCAGAGCGATAAAAAATATCGCTCCTGTAAAAAATTTAATTGGAAAATTTCTGTTATTTATTAAAACAAAAATGAGAATGGCCGGCAAAGGCAAAAGCGTAAAAGTGTGCAGCCCGAGTCCCAAAAAAGCGGCATACAATATCAAAAATAAATACTTTCGCTCAAGCGTCTCCTTCCATTTCAGAGCGGCCCAAATCTCAAGCATAATAACAAACATCGAAATTCCATAGCTTCCGGCTTCCACAGCGTTAAACCAAAAAGTATCGCCAAAAAGGGAAATTGATGCCGCAAAAAATCCCAGCGATTTTCTCTCTGAAATTTTTACCGTAATCTCGTAAATCATCAAGCAGCACAGAATAGAACTTATAACGCTTATCAAATTAACTGCAAAAGCCGGTCCATTTATCCAGCCAAACAGCAAAATAAAAACCCGCCCAAGCAAAACAAAAAGCGGATAACCTGGCGGATGCGTAATTCCCAGCACGTTGGCCGCCGCTATAAATTCCCCGCAATCCCAAAAATTAACCGTGCGCGACATTGTGAGCGCATAGCCTATAATTCCGAGCAAAATGATTGCTACTCGCGGGCGTATTTTTCCCACTTTTCTTTTTCCATTCTAAGTTTTTCCAGAGAATTGTAATCCGCATTGCTGCTGTCTCTAAGCGAGCAAAGCGCTATCCAGCCTTGCTCCAGTTTTTTTTGCCGCTCGCTGGGAAATTTTTGAGCCAGCTCTCCCAGTATTTTGAGAATAGCTTCATCGCTGTAAAGCCGCAAAATTCCGTCTATCAAAGTCTTTTCCGTTTGTGGTTCTTCGCGCAGTTCAAGAGGGGTCATGGAGTCTAGCCATGAGGCTTGAGCCAGGAAAAGAGGATCGTCTTGCTCAATGCTTGGAGCCTTGCCTAGAGGGTATTCTTCTTTTGGAATTGGCAAATTTTGCGAGCTTGCGAATTCTTTCAGCTTTTGCAAACTGCTTTCGCTTGGGTTTTCCAGCAAATTTTCTTTTAATATTGCAAGGGAAAGAGCTGGGCTCTCCAAAGGCAAATTATAGCGCTTGCTCGCACGTTTTTTTGCCCCTGCAGCAGCGATTATAAAGGCTATTGCCAGGAGAGTTATAAGCCAAACAGCCATTTATTTTGCGTATTTTGCTACCAGTTCATCCAGAGTCTCGCAGGGGATTACTTCCATTTGCGCGGCCATAGCGGCTGAACGGGTTCTATCGCTTCCTTTTAGCTCAGGAACTCTGAAGCATATCAGGTTTGTTTTTCCTGGGTTGGCATCGGAGGGAATTGTCAGCTTGAACAGCTTGTAGCGTTCTTTATGCTCGGTGTAGAATTCCTTGTAGTCCATTGCATTTTCGATTTTCGCAAGGCGTTTTGAATCGCTGAATGCAACTCCGTCAACTTGCGTGGAGTCGAGAGCTACAGGGAAAGCGTTTGGAAAGCGGATTTCGACTTTATTTCCGGTTTTCACGAGCGAAGCCTGATTTGGGTTGATTAGATGCCTTTGCATTGGCACGTTGCGATATGCTTGATAGCGTACGGGTTTTACTCCGCATTCTTTTCGCATAGACTTGTCTACGTTGAAATCAACGTTTTGACAAATATCTGGCATGTCTGTGGGTATATGAAGCATTTCTTGTTTGCTGTTGTTGCTACCACCACAAGCAATAAGGCCAAATGCCACTGCGGATATAAATATATATTTTTGCATAAATATAATATAGAAAATCAGATTGCGCAATAGTATGCGTCTCGTTCCACGGGTACAAGCTTTTCCTCTTTGATAAGCTTCTGGAGGCGGCTTGCGGTTAGCTCGTTTGGGGCATTTGCGCCCGCTGCGCGTGAAATTCGCTCTTCCATTACCGTGCCGTCCAGGTCTGAGGCTCCGCAGTGCAGTGCTTTTAGGGCGGTTTCCAGCCCGAGCTGCACCCAGTAGGCCTTAATATGCGGAATATTGCTTAAAATCAGCCTTGAAAGAGCTATTGTTTTGAGAATATCCTCTTCGCTGGTCCTGTTTTTGACTTTTCTGCCCAGAGCGTTGTTCTGCGGCAAGAATACCAGGGGCAAGAATGCCAAAAAGCCTTTGGTTTCGCTTTGCAGGTCTCGCAGCATTTCCAAATGTTTTATTCTGTCTTCCATGCTCTCTATATGTCCAAAGAGCATGGTTGCATTTGTTGGAATTCCGAGCTTGTGAGCGGTTCTGTGAACAGAGAGCCATTCCTCGCCGGTTTCTTTTTCTCCGCAAATTTGCTTTCTTATTTCCGGAACCAGGATTTCTGCACCGCCGCCTGGCATGGTGTCTAGACCTGCTTCTTTAAGCTCTGTTAAAATGCTTTCAACGCTTCTGCCTTCCTGCTTTGCGAAGTGGCAGATTTCCACAGCGGTAAAGCATTTCAAATTCGCTTCCGGAAAGTTTTTTCTCAGAGCCTTAAGCATATCTGTATAATAGGAAAAAGGGTTGTCCGGATGCAATCCTCCAACTATATGCAGCTCGCGAGCCCCAGAGTTTACGGCTTCCTTGGCTTTTTCCAGAATCTCATTCAAGTTCATATTGTAAGCTGCCGGGCTGTTTTTTTTGATTTTTGAAAATGCGCAAAAACTGCAATGCAAGCAGCAGACGTTGGTATAATTTATCTGTCTATTGCGAACCCAATAAACATTTTTGCCATGCATTTTTTCTTTGAGAGCGTTAGCAGATTCAAATAGCTCAGTTGATTTCATCCAGCAACCTGTTCACCACGCCGGGACTGGCCTTGCCGCCGCTGTTCTTCATTATCTGCCCAACAAAGAACCCGCGAAGCTGGGCTTTGCCGCTTTTGAATTCCTGCCACTGGCTCTGATTGGCTTCTATAACCTTGCGAACAATGGCTTCTATTGCGCTCGTGTCCGTGATTTGAACCAAACCCTTTTCCTTGATTATCGTGTCTGGATCTTTGCCCGTGGCCAGCATTTCTGCGAAAACCGTTTTGCCGATTTTGCCGGAAATTGTGTTGTTTTCAATCAAGTTCACCATTTGCGCCAAGTCTTGCGGTTTGAATTTCAATGCGGAAATTCCGCCTTCCATTTCTTTTAACTCGCGCATAAGCTCGGATGTAATCCAGTTTGCCAGGATTTTGGAATTTTTGCAGGTTTTTGTGGCAATGTCAAACCAGTCGCTCACTTCTTTGTCTAAGGTTAGAACCTGAGCGTCGTATTCGCTCAACCCAAAACTTTGCATATATCTGTTGCGGCGAGAATCGGGGAGTTCGGGCATGTTTTGCCTTATGCTCTCCACCTGGCTTTGCTCTATAAAAAGCCTTAGCATGTCTGGCTCTGGGAAATATTTGTAATCGTGGCTGTCTTCTTTGCTGCGAATCACNGTGGTTTTGTTGCGGTTTGCGTCAAATCGCTTTGTGCACTGCTCCACCTGTTTTCCGCTGTCCANAGTNACGGATTGCANAGCGATTTCCGCTTCCAGAGCTTTTTGCAAATTTGAAAAGCTGTTCAGATTTTTGACCTCCGCTCTCGTGCCATACGGAGCGTCTTCGCTTTTGCGGATGGAAATGTTGCCATCGCAGCGCATATTGCCGTTTTCCAGATTTGCGTTGGAAACCCCAGTGTATTCCAAAATCTGCTTTATTTTTTCCAAAACAAGAACCGCATCTTCTGGACTTCTGATATCTGGTTCGGTCACTATTTCGCAAAGCGGCGTTCCGCAGCGGTTTGCGTCAAAATGGGAGCTTTCCGGGGAAAAATCGTGAACAAGTTTGCCGGCATCCTCTTCCATGTGAATGCGAGTTATGCCAATGCGTTTTTTTTCGCCGCCCTCGCTTATTATCTCAATGTAGCCCTTTTTGCAGACCGGATGGTCATAAATCGGGATTCCGCCCGTTTGGGTTATCTGGTAGCCTTTTGGCAGGTCAGGATAGAAATAGTTTTTGCGAGTCCACAGCGCGCGGCTGTCTATTTCGCAATTGAGCGCAAGCCCAAGCTTTATGGCCAGGTTAACCGCTTCTCCGTTGGGAACTGGAAGTGCGCCAGGGAGTCCCAGGCAAACTGGGCACACATGCTTGTTGGGCTCTGTGTTCACCTCTATCTCGCAACCGCAAAAAAGCTTTGTTTTGGTAGCGAGCTGGCAATGAATTTCTAAACCTATAACCGGGAAGTATGGCATGGAAAGAAAATAGTAAAGTAAACAATGATAAACTCAGATTTTATGGTTTAGTTGAGAGTTGAGAGTTGAGAGTGGAAAGTTAGGTAAACTTAAATGCATTTATTTTAGCATTTTAACTCTCAATTCTCCACTCTCAACTTTCAACTAAGCGAAGAAGTCCGAGTTAGCCAAAATACTCCCCGTAATCGTTCTTCAAGCTTGTAAAGCCTGAGGAGCTTATTACCAGATGGTCCAAAACCGGTATTTGCAGGAGGCGGCCCGATTCGCATAGCCTTTGGGTTAGGCGAAGGTCTTCCATGCTGGGCTCATGGCTGCCGGAAGGGTGATTGTGAGCCAAAACTATGGCTACGGCTCTGTCTTCAATGGCTGGGGCAAAAATTTCCCTGGGGTGGGCTTGGGTTGAATTTGCCGTTCCAATGGTAATCCTGTGGATTTGAATTACCTTGTTTCCGCCGTTTAGCGTTATTACAACCATATTTTCCTGACTGGAATGCTTTAAAAACGCAAGCTGAGGCATAAGCTCAGATGGGCTGCAAACGGCTTTGTCTTGCATCCCCAGCATAAAACGGCCGGAAAGCTCCAAACAGGCCAGAATTTGGGCGGCTTTTGCCTGCCCCAGACCCCGAATTTGCAAAAGCTCATCCATTGCAGGCATTCTGGATTTTTTCTCCAAAACTCTTGCAATTTCCTCCGCAAGCACAAAAACGCTCTTTCCGGGCATTCCTCTGCCCAAAATAACGCAAAGCAGCTCTTCCACTGTTAATTTGTGCAGGTCTCCTGCCAAAATTCTCTCTCTAGGCAACAAATTTTCTTTTTCCATATCTATTAGACGGAAAAAACGAGAAAAAAAAGAAAAAAAATGAAGAAAAAAAGAAAAAACATACTTTTTTCGAAAAAAAGATGTATTTTTAGGGCATACTGGTCACTTTTTTTGATTTAAGGGGGTTTATATGGAAACTTTGAGCAAAGAAGAATTAGAGCGTTTTAAAGGACTTATCACCGAGAGGTATAATGTTCTTCTGGAAGAGCTTCGCTATAGGGAGCAGTCTTCCATTATGGAAAACCAGAGAGAAACCGGCGCGGAACTCTCTTCTTATGCCAATCATCCTGCGGAAGCAGCATCTGACTATGCGAATTTAACCATGAATTTGAATCTTGCGGAACGAGACAGCAAGTATCTTAAACAAATGGAAGATGCTTT
>WQSA01000121.1 GCA_009788135.1 Candidatus Fibrimonadales bacterium | reverse complement strand
GGTGCAAACATAGCCGGCATAGACTCTGCCTTAGTTGTGGGAAGAAATGTAAAAGAGTCCGAGCTAAGAGACGATATCTACATGCTCGGCGTAAGCCCTACTTACGTGCTGCACGGGTTTGATTAAGGCCCCTTCTCTCCGTTGTTCAAAAAATGCAATGCGCCAGCCAAATAAGCTAGCGGAGCGTTCCAGTTTATGGCTACCTCGTTGGAAGCATAACTGCAATTATGGTCAATATAGCTGAGTGCAGGTTTTCCCTTTTTAACATAATTCGTTTCGCAGTTTCCTGGCTTAATGTCTTGACCGCCCTCGTGAGGACCTCCGGCAAGCATACCTGGAACAGGATCAACAATTCCGTCTGCCTCCGAGGGTCTGTGATGCGGATCTACCATGCTTCTGTTGCCGTATCCCGTTACATAGCTTATGTCCAGAGGATTCGCTCCGAGCAGATAATCCAAAGCTCTTTGAGCGCCGTCTAAATAGCGTTTGTCTTTTGTCAAATAATATGCGTGCAAAAGCACAATGCCATTATTGGCAACAACAGAATTTGACCCCCAAACAAAATTCTCCTTAACTATTGGCAAAGCGTAAGCAGAGCTTTCTGCAATATCTCTGAGTTTGTTCGCCAAGCTTAGCAATGTGTCTTGAGCGGCTTTGTTTAATTTTTTGTCAAAACCATTTTTGCTATCTGCCAGTCTGTAAACTGCCAAAAAGTTCACATCGCCCCACCAAGGCCCATTGTGATTGAAAGGAATTGATTCTATCGCTTGCTTGTAAATATCTTTTTTTGTGCTTATGTAAAGCTCGGTTGCTGCCCATAAATATTCGTCTTTTCCGGTTTCTGCTCCGTGATGATACTGCCCCGTAACTACCCCATCTGGCTGTTTGAACATAACGCTTGGATTTTTACTCCCCCATTCAAAAGCTTTTTCTGCGGCGGCCAAAGCTTTTTGAGAAAACTTAGCGTCAAAAGGCTTGTATATTCTGGCAGCTTGGGCCATAACAGCGGCAAAATCCAAAGTGGCTGGCGTTGTTTTCATAACAACGTATCTTTTTGCAGTATCTGCATCCGGCATTATATGCCCGCAGAATCTCGCCGTTGTGAGTTTGTGATAGACTCCGCCATCGCTGTCCTGCATTGTGAGCATCCAGTCCAGGTTCCAGCGAACTTCTTCCAAGATGTCTGGAGTCTTGCTTTTGCTCTCAGGGATGTTCAGCGATATTTTTTTCACTTCCTTTTCAAAGTGTTCGTAAAGCTGCAAAATTGTGAAAACGGAAATTCCGCTATTTACAATGTATTTGCCGTAATCGCCAGCATCATACCAACCTTTTGGGCTGCTGATTTTCCAGTTTGCCGGTTTTTCGCTTTCCGGAAAATAATAAATGCTGGTATCAGGGTGTCCTGCGGCGCGTGCCCATTTGCCGGCGAATTCCGGACTCAGAGCCGTTGATGCACGTTGAAAATAAAACCATTTCAAAGCGGCTTTGTACAGATCTTCGTAAACATCGTTTTGCACAACTATATTGTCCGAGATTCTTGCGCCGTTTATATATGCGGCGTAGAGCCCTTTTTTAAGCCCGGAAAAATCCGCTTTGCGCACAGCTTCTCCGCTATGCTCCCAAACTGCCGATGCAGAAAGCGGCGATGCGAGGACTGTTTTTCCTGTGCTCAAATCTCTGAATTCAACGGTTTGAGCATCCGTAGCTTTATAGACTAGAACTTTTTTAGCTTGCTCTCCATAGCCAAGCTGGTTTATTCTAGCTCCAAAGCTCTTTGTAATTTGCGAATTAGCAATAGTTGCCGCCATAATTATTAATGGGATAAGGAGTTTCATAGGGAGTAAGGTAGAAAATCGAGCTAGCCTTGCTGGCTCCGGGAAAATTTGTAATTTAATGGTCTTATGATTTCAAAAATAACAACTCTTGGAAAACGTATGCAAAAACTCAACGTTTGGAAAACGAATTTTGCAAGATTTTTGGAAGATTGCGATGAGCGCAGCTATGCCCGCTATTCCAGCCCTACTAAGTCTTTGCGGGAAAGCAAATGCGCAAAATACTTTGAGTACTTGGTTTCCATGCATAGAACGCATTACGATTTTAGCCTTAGCTCCGAGCATTATGTCGAAATTATAGACTTTCTCGGTATAGAGGGCCTGAATTATGCCGTTGAAATTGCAAGCAATCATTTGAAAAACAATTCTGAGCAATCAAAGAGCAGGGATGCGTTTGAAGCAAAGCTCGGCAAAGCGGTTTATGCTTTGGATTTTCTCGCATCCTGGATGAGAATAAACGATTTATTGAACTCAAAATTCTGGATGGGCGAAGTCAAAAATCCATTTGATGTGAACTTCCTGTTTTTGAAGATGCTTGAGTTTGCGCTGGATATGCAAGTCAAAGCCAAGATTCTGTATTTCAGCGATGCCTTTGAGGAAAGGCTTAGCATTTTGAACGAGACTTTGAATTTGGATAAGATTTCGCAAGATGTTTTGACCCTGACTTTTGCCATTTCCAAAGATTCGCAAATGGACGACCTCAGCGATTGCGTTATGGATATTTTCAAGGGCAGGCATAGTTCAAGCAATTTCTTTGACCGAGTGATTTCCGTTTTAACGGGGAATTCCAGAGAGAGCATAATGAATTCCATTTCAAAGCCCAGAGGCTTGATAGAGCTTGGCATTCTCGATGAAGACGGAGATTTGCCGCTGGAGGTGAAGAATTTTTTGAACGGAATAGGTTCTGGAAATTTTTTGGAGAATTATGCAAAAATAGATTGCAAAGAAGCATTGCCTGTTGAAAATTTTGATTGCGAAAAAGAATCCAGATTGATTTGCGATCTGGTTAAAAGCTATAAGGGCAATCGCTCGCTGAATTTTTTGTTCTATGGAATGGAAGGCACGGGAAAATCAGAGTTGGCGCGTTCCATAGCTGCGGAAACTGGCAGAACGCTTTACGAAATTGGAGCGGAATATAAGAACAGCCAGGGAATTTTCGGCAAGCAATCGCACAGAGAGGGCATGATATCTTACAGGATAAGAGCGTTGAAGATTTCTGAAATTTGCCTTAGGGAAAAAGATGTTTTGCTNGTAGCCGATGAGGCAGANTTGATTTTGAACGGTTTTGAAAAGGGCATTTTGAACAGGTTTTTGGAAAATCTGAGATTGCCTATAATTTGGATAACGAATAACATAAACAANATTGAACGCTCAACAATGCGCAGATTTCAATACAGCGTGAGCTTTGATTTGGGCAATCAGAACATTCGCAAAAAGCTTTGGGACAGCGTTGTTGAAAAGCACAATGCCGAGAATATATTTTCGCTTGAGCGTAGAAAAAAATTAGCGGAGAAATATGAGATTTCAACTGGCGGCATTGAGCTTGCGGTGCAAAACGAAGTTGCTCTTATGGAAAGCGGAATGCATAAGGAGATAGGCGAGGANATTTTGGANAATCACGTTGAGCTTTTGGGCTTGAAGACTAACAAGCATACGATTAGCCGCGCTCCTAAATACGATGTTTCCGTGNTGAACATTCCCAATTTGGAAGAGATTTTGTACTCGGCGAGATGTTATTCGGAGCAGCTTAAAAACAAGCAAACTGAAGGCAATATGACNATGCTTCTNTACGGCCCTCCGGGAACAGGCAAAACNGAATTCGCAAGATTTTTGGCCAGGGAGTGCGGGCTTTCTTTTAGGGAGATAAGCTATGGGCAAATTTCATCTATGTGGGTGGGCGAAACGGAAAAAAATCTGTCTGCTGCTTTTAAGCAGGCGAATGAAGCGGGCGAGCTTTTGTTTATAGACGAGGCAGACAGTTTGATTGCAGACCGCAAGGGTGCAGTCAGGAGCTGGGAAGTTACGCAGACTAACGAGTTTTTGGTGCAGTTGGANAGNGCTAAGTGCATGGTTGTGTGTTCAACCAATTTNCAGGGTCATTTGGACTGCGCCAGCAATCGCAGATTTCATTTTCATTTGCAATTCGGTTTTCTTAAGAAAGAGGGCATTTTGAAAATGGCCGAGAATTTTTTCCCGGATTTCTCCTGCGAAACTTGGGAATCCATAGCAGGAATGGAAGCGGTTGCCCCAGGCGATTTTTACGCTGTGTACAAGCGTTTGCAATGGCTGCCCAAAGAGGAACTGACCGCAAAGCGAGTGATACAGGAACTTGAGGGAATGGTAGCTGCAAAAGAGCCTTACGGCAGCAGAAAGATTGGGTTTTGAAGCGTAAAATTGCTATCTCACCTCTCCACCCCGAAAAGCATAATCTCGGATAGCGAGAAAATGTCTTCCGTGGCGTTGTGCACGCTTTTTACCATAAATGTCAACTCTTCGACTTCCATGGGTGTCCAAGATACATATTGAGGCGTAACTGCGTCTGGCAAAACAAATTTTTGATAATCGCTTTGCTTGTTGTACTCCCAGCGAATCCAAACATCCTTAGGCTTGCTTGCTTTCGGATCGTTAGACGCAAGACCAACATGACTTATAAAAACAGGCTTCTTGAATTTCACGGTTATCAACTTGCCATCGTTCCCAGTCAATGCAGACTTTCTGGTTATATTCCATGCAGTGCTGTAATCTTTGTCAAAAAGCAGGGAATCCGTTGATTCTCCAACTTTGACTTCGTTAATAACAACCCATGACTTTCCAGGGCTTAAATGATTGATTGACGGCGGGATTTTAGGTATGCTCATGTATAAAAGAAGAGAAACGAAAAGCGCCATTACAGGCAAAATAAACAAAAGCAAAAACATCATACGTTCCGAACCCGAAAGTCTGCCCGCAAGAGTTTTTGTAGTCTCATGCTCAACCGTGCCATTCATCACGGAAATCAAATCTTTTATGAATTCGGAAAAATTTATATAACGATCTACAGTCTTTTTTTCAAGGCACTTGTCTATAACTTTTTCGAGTGCCAGCGAAACATCCGAATTCTTTTTTCGAAGCGGCTCAGGCTTCTCGTGCATATGCTTGTTCAAAACGGCAAGCGATGCGCCCGCTCCGGAACCACTGCTCACAAAAGGAGGATCGCCTGAGAGCATTTCGTACATAACTATGCCAAGACTGTAAATATCGCTTTGAAGAGTTACATTTCTGTTTTGGCACTGCTCAGGAGACATATATTCAGGAGTTCCCATTGTCATGCCTGGGCTTGTGAGCCTCTGGGAGCCTGCTGCTATTGAAATTCCAAAATCTATTATGCAAATTTCGTTTGATTTGCTATCCATCATCATTATGTTGGCTGGCTTTATGTCTCTGTGCACAACGCCGTTCTTGTGCGCATATCTAAGACCTTTGGCTATTTCCAAAGATATTTGCATCGCATCTCTAACGGGCAAAATTCTCTTCTTTTTTATTGTGTCTGCAAGCGACTCTCCGCTTATGAAAGTCATCGCTATGAACATCTTGCCTTCTTGCGTTCCGTAATCTATAACCGAAACCAGATTTTCATGGTTGAAATCCTTCATGGCTTTGGCTTCGCTTATAAACCGCTTTTCAGCTTCTTCGTCTCCCATGGAGTCCAGAACTTTTAGCGCAACGGTTCTGTCCAGTCTAATTTGCCTGGCTTTATATACATTGCTGCCCATGCCGCCTTTTCCAAGCACGCCGAGGAGCTCGTAGTCTGCGTTGAAGGGTCTTGGGAATGTTTCTGTCATTGCAGGGAAAATACAAAATTTTCTAAATTACATGCATGTTTCGTTTTTTTGTTTTAACTTCCATTTTTTTGCTGCTATCCTGTTCCAAAGCCTATAACCTGACAGATAGAAGCGGAAATACTTTTGTAATTGAAGGTCCGGAACTGGATACAAATAGAGATATGGAATATAGAGCGGGCGATGCAATCACAAAGCTTGCTGTGACAGATATAGTTTCTCTTTCCATTCCAAATGCAGATCCGCAAATATTTGATGGCAGAGTGTTTTACCCTGCAACCCTAAAACTGGAAGATACCGTTGCCGTGCCGGCGAACGGATTTATTTGCGTGGAGGGGAATATAAATGCTGAAAACGCAGGCGGCAAATTCAGCATTCCGCTTGCCAATGTGAAAGAACTGAATCGCAAAGAAGGGGATTGATGTACACCATAACCCTCACAGAGTTGACGGTCAAGTCCGATTTAAGGGCTATTTTAGGAGCTCTGTCCACGGTTTTGAATGTGGATAGGAGAGCGGCTGCGGAAAAGGCTAAACGCTTGCCTTTAATTCTGGCAGAAAAGTTGCCGGAAAAAGATGCGAGGCTGATGGCGGATATGTTCAGCGGCATGGGAGCTGGAATAAAAGTTACTCCGCCGCTGGACAAAATTTCAGATAGGCCGCTGAGGGAAATAAAAACGGAATTGCCGAAAAAAGGGCTGCCAATTGGATGTCTGGTTTTTATCATGCTTTGCCTAGCGGCTTTCGCATGCTTTGCCAGCATGAAATATGAATGGATTCTGGCGCAGTTTAAGCCAAGCCCTGTGAAAGCGGAGAAGCAGTTGCAAAAAGGCAATATGCAACAGGCAAAGCGGAGCATACAGCGGCAGCTCAGAGAAAATCCTGCCGATGCGAATCTCCTGATTTTGCAAGGCAAATATTACATTGGGGCTGCTCGCAAAAGAATGGACTCGGAAAAATGGAAAACCCTGGGCGAAGCGGGCGCGTTTCCCGAGCTTGACTCCGCAGTGTATTTCTTTCGCAGAGCAGAAGCTCAAGACCCAAGCGATGGCAGTATACCGAGGTGGATTTCAATTGCGGAGCAGCTGAGAAGAACGATGCCGGAAGCGGAGACCGCAGCGCGCAGAGCCGTTGCCATAGATCCTCAAAGTACGGATAACTGGAACCAGCTTGGCTCTGTACTTGTGGATATGGAGCAGATTAGCCAAGCGGAACATGCGTTTTACAATGCGTTGAAAATAAATCAGAACGATCATGCCGCTCTGAAAAACATGGCTATTTTAAACCTGTATTACACAAAAGACGCAGAAAGAGCCTCTAGATATCTCTTTGCCTTTTTGCAGCAAAAAGAAGCCGACACCGATATGGATTCCTTTATGCTCCGCACAGACTTGGCCACGGCTATGATTGGCGATTTTAATCCTCCTTATGAAAAGATAGGCCCTGCGCCGCTTCCATTTAACGAATACGAAAGAAGGCGCTCTCAAATAGCCGATAGCCCCAGATC
>WQSA01000120.1 GCA_009788135.1 Candidatus Fibrimonadales bacterium | reverse complement strand
AGCGGAGAGGTTGTTTTTGAAGATTTAATCTGGCTCGCAATTCGCTTGCTATCCGAGTTTAAAATTCAAACTCCCTGGACAGAAATTTTAATCGATGAATATCAGGATATAAACCCTTCGCAGTATAAACTTGTGCGAGCGCTTTTGGGAGAGAGCAGAAATCTTTTTGCAGTTGGCGATGACGACCAGGCTATTTACGGGTTTCGCGGAGCAGACATCAGAAATATTTTGAGATTCAAAAAAGACTTCCCAAGCTGCAAGGTTATTAAGCTTGAATGGAATTACCGCAGCACTGCGAATATTTTAGAAACGGCTAACAGGATTTTTACGGACAAGCCCTTGATTTTCAGAAAGAATTTAAGAGCCGGAGCCATGCGTCCTTACCCTCTTTTCAAGGAAAACAGAAAACCCGAAGTGTGGATTTCTCAAACGGCAGAAGAGGAAATTCTAAGGTTGATTTATGAGATTAAACTTTTGAAAGACGAATATTCAATGCAGTGGAGCGATTTTGCCCTGCTCTGCCGCTATAACCGCCAGTGCGAGTATTACGAACTTGCGCTCAAGGAATACGGAATGGGAGAGGTTGTTATAGAGACTCTCCACGCTTCAAAAGGCTTGCAATACCCGGTTGTCTTTTATTGCGGGCTGGCGGAGGATTTAAGCCCAGGCCTGGATGCTAAGCTAGACGAGGAAAAGCGGCTTTTTTATGTTGGCGTTACGAGAGCAGAAGCTCATTTATATTTTTTATATTGCAGAAGTCGGTATTTCAAAGGCAAGCTTACGGATTTCAAGAAGTCTCGTTTTTTGAAATACTGCTGGGAGAAACCATTAAAAAAGGGAATTAGGATGCCGATTTTCGCTTTTAAAATTTTAGTCGCTTTTAAAGTTACGTGCTATATGGTTTGGTATATTCCCATTTATTTTTTCCGAAGAATTTTTAAAAGCGCAACTTCAGAGGCTTGGTTGCAGGATATGCTTTTGCGTTGGGCGAGATTTTGCCTGAGAGCTATGCGCATAGATTTGAGCGTAAGCGGCAGGGAGAATTTGGCAAAGGTTGATTGGAGCCGTTCGGTTATTGTGATTGCGAATCACAATTCATTTGCAGACATTCCTGTTATTCTGACTTCAGGGCAGAGAATGCTGGGCTTTTTGGCAAAGATGGAATTGTCTCGCATTCCGTTTTTGTCTTATTGGATGAGAAAGATAGGTTGCGTTTTTATTAAGCGGAGCGCTGCCGGAGCCAGGCAAAAATTCAAGGACCAGATGAGCAAGATGTCTGCGGGGAGGCTTCCTCAGATTGTTGTTTTCCCGGAAGGAACTCGGAGCAAGACTGGAGAGATGGGGCCTTGGAAAAGCGGAGCGTTCAGAATGGCGGCGGAGTTTAAGGCCATAATTTTGCCGATTGTTTTGAATGGAACTGCAGGCGCTTGGGAAAAGAGAACGAATTCAAGAACAATTCAAAACGTTACTGCTAGGATTTTGGAGCCGTTGGATACTGCATCATGCGGGGATGATGCAGATATTAAGGGTGAGCTTATGGGGAAGTTTCAACGCACCTAACAGACATTCTGTATGACTTGTCATAGTTGATTCCAGCAATGCTATCAAAATTGGCGTTGCTGCCAATAGACAAACTATACGCTTCGCTATTATTTATTTGAGTGGAACTCCACCACCAAGCAGTTTCGCCGAATTTGCCGTCGAGTGCTTCAGGATTTTTTCCGGCTGCCAGCGCGGAAAAACTGTAATCGTCTGAGCCGCTGCTATCGCTTTGCCCATTTCTGTACCAACTTTCTTTTGCCTTGAGCTTCTTTCCTGCAACTTCATAGCCGCCTGCAAAGGTTATCAGTTGTTCCCACTCCGCTTTTGAAGGCAAATGCCAACCCTGCGGACAAATCTTCTTTGCCTCTTCCCAGGTATAAAGCCTGCCGTAAGCAGTTTTTATGCCCTGATCCCCATTTACGCCTGAATAGTTCAAATTTTCTGCCATCCATCTTTTGCCGTTTATCACCGCTGTGGAAAAACTTAGATCTCCCCAATCTTTCGATATGCGCAATTCAACGCTGCTGCCCCCGGCTAATTTACCGGCAAGAATTGGAACTTGCCAAGGCGTAACAACAGTTGAATCAGAAGGGAGCAAGTTAATTTTCAGCTCATATTTCAGTTCCGAGACTTGTTGCAGGCTTGGAGAATCCGGTATAATCAAATGATTTTCCACTCCGTACGCCAATAGCAATGTAGATTTCGAAAAATCAATTGCTGGATAACTCCCCTCCGTACATTCAATGTAGGTTTTTAGTTTTTCTTCGCTGGAGATAATGGCAAAACCAAGAGTTTGCGCATTAGTTACAGATTCTGCCCAGTGGCACGAGCTTTCAGAGAAAGAATATAGCGTAAAAGGAACTTCTTTCGGGTAACCTGGTCCATACGTAGCGGAACTTGATGAACTGGGAGTTTTCCCGCTTGAACTGGGAGATGACATTTCAACATCCGTATCAAAACTGGAGCTGGATTCATTATCGTTGTTCCCTTCTGAAGAACACGAAAAGGCAAATAATAAACTTGCCATAGCGAAAATAAATTTGGATCGATTCATATTGTAAATATATACTTTTTTTTTGATTTTAGCACTATTTATGCAAATTCTAGCGAAAAACTTCAATTTTGTGTGATATTTTTTTGATTTTTTAACAATCTGCTTCGCTATACGCTTTAGTCCCGCAAACAACGAACTGAATACAAGAAAGACTTTTCGTAGTAGTACCTGTTCACACTACCGCTGAGGTTGCTCATGTACCGGCCCCAAGCGTCGCCAGCATTGTACTCCGTGCTGCTCCACCAAAAGCCGTCTTCGCCAACATAGTAGAAGTTGCCACTGTAAAAACCGATGCCGCCCGGCAAGGCCGAAAATTTGTGAACATCCGAGCCATTGCCATTGCTACTCCAACCACTCGTAGCCTTTAATTCAGTTCCTGCATTTGAGATGCCGCCAACAGCAGTCATCAACTCATCCCAATCCGCATCGCTAGGGATATGCCAGCCTTGCGGGCAAATGCCTTGGTGCTTGGGTTGGACTTGGCTTGCACATTCGCTAGAATTGCAACTTGAATTAAGGTTCATAGCAGTCGCCCAATTATATAAACGACCATAAGTACCGCAACGACCGCCATTATCAACTAATGTGCCAAATTCTCCAAATGCTCCAATGCATTTGCTACCGCTTACATCGCAATTCAGATTCTCTGCCATCCAAGTTTGATCGCCTATTTCAACAGTCCTGTAACCTTCAATACTGCAGCCTGCAAACAACGAGCTGCTGCTAGGCGCAACGCTTGACGAACTTGGCTCTGCTGACGAACTTGATGAAACTTCCGAACTCGAATAAGCTTCCGAACTCGAATAAGCTTCCGAACTACTGCTCGGCGGCAGAGCAATGCTGGAGGAACTTGGAACTGGCACTGACGAGCTGCTTGGCGGCAGAGCAACGCTTGACGAACTCGGCACTGCAGACGAACTTGACAGAGCTACAGAGCTGCTGCTCGGCAGACGAGCGCTGCTGCTGCTGGACTGCTTAATTGCCGAACTGCTGCTGACGAGCCTGTCTATGCCAGATATGTTTGTTCTAATAAACTCTTCCGTCCACTCGCAAGTCCATATTCTGCCAAATTCGCCATACATAAGAATTTCCATATTTTCAATATGGCAAGTTTTGTTTGAACTGCCAGGACACGACTTTACCAAGTTATCAGTGGGAGACGAACATGCTTTTTCCGGAAAATCAGCGCCATCTTCAAAGCGCAAACAGCTCATAATGCTAGAATCTGGATTTCTATATCCCAAAACGCAAGCTTTGTACCCAGCTTTGTGGCCAGACTCGGAAACACCGCTGCTACCGCTTCCATCACCACCATCATCAGATGAGCAGGAAAAAGCAAATGCTAAGGCAAACGAAATGCTTGCCAACTTTGATATATTTTTGCAGATATGCACAATGAAAATGTAGAAAGATGGTTCAGACTTTTTCTATATTCCCACCCACAATGGCACCTCCAAAATACGATGACAGCAGCATAAAAAGCCTTGACTGGCACGAGCATATAAGAACCAGGCCTGGTATGTATATAGGCAAACTGGGAGACGGGCAAAGCCCTGACGATGGCATCTACGTTCTTGTCAAGGAAATTATCGACAACTCCATAGACGAATTCGTTATGGGAGCGGGCAAAAAAATTGAAATTGAAATTACGGAAAAATCCGCTAGGGTTAGAGACTATGGGCGTGGCATTCCGCTGGGGAAAGTTGTTGAATGCGTTGGGAAAATGAACACGGGCGGCAAGTATGATAGCGAGGCTTTCCAAAAATCAGTCGGTTTGAACGGAGTNGGAACAAAAGCTGTAAATGCGCTCTCATCTTATTTCTGCGTAGCCTCGTACAGAGACGGNAAATGCAAAAAAGCCGAGTTCAAATTCGGAAAGCTTATAAAAGAATATCCCGAAAAATCCAGCAACGAAAGAAATGGAACNGAAGTTTACTTTGAACCCGATGCGGATATATTCAAAAAATTNCGCTTTTTGCCGGCTTACATGGAAGAGAGAATCTGGAATTACGCCTATTTGAACAACGGGCTTTCCATAAATTTAAACGGCAAAATCTACGAAAGCAAAAACGGACTCTTTGACCTGCTCTCCAACCAAATAAAAGACAGCGCTCTCTACCCCATAATTCATTGCAAAGGCAAAGACATTGAAATAGCGCTAACGCACGGCGGATTTTACGGAGAGCATTATTTCAGCTTTGTGAACGGGCAGCACACAACGCAAGGCGGAACTCACCAAGCAGCCTTCAAAGAAGGTGTTGTGAAAGGAGTCCGAGATTTTTTCAAAAAAGACTTTGACGCATCCGATGTTCGCAACTATATGACAGCGGCAATTTCCATTCGCATTCAGGAACCGGTCTTTGAAAGCCAAACAAAAACAAAGCTCGGCAGCACAACGGTAGCCCCTGATGGTGCGGCTCTCCGAGGCTGGATGGTTGACTTTATCGCTCATGAAATTGACAATTATCTGCACAAAAATCCAGACGTCGCAAAAGCAATTCAAGAGCAGATTGCAAAAAACGAGCGAGAAAGAAAAGACATAGCCGGAATTCGCAAGTTGGCAAACGAGCGTGCAAAAAAAGCCGCTATCAATAACCCGAAACTTAGAGACTGCAAGGTTCATCTGGTTGATTCAAAAAATTCAAGAAAGAATGAAACCATGATATTTATAACCGAAGGCGATAGCGCAAGCGGTTCAATCACAATAGCCAGAGATGTTCAAACACAGGCGGTTTTTAGCCTCAGGGGCAAGCCTATGAACACATACGGCGAAAGCCGCAAAGTGGTTTACGAAAACAAGGAACTGAATCTTTTGCAGCACGCTTTGGACATCGAAAACGGCCTTGAAAATTTGCGCTACAACAAAGTGATTATAGCAACCGATGCCGATGTGGACGGAATGCACATAAGACTTTTGCTAACCTCTTTTTTCCTTCAATTCTTCCCAGAGCTTGTGGAGCAAGAGCATCTTTGCATTTTGCAAACTCCGCTTTTCAGAGTGCGCAACAAAAAAGATACCATCTATTGCTACAACGAAGGCGAACGAGACTCAGCGCAGGCAAAGCTCGGTTCCCATGCAGAAACTACTCGCTTCAAAGGCTTGGGCGAAATAAACCCCGAAGAATTCGGATTGTTCATAGGCGAAAATATGCGAGTGGAAAGCGTTTTGATATCGCAAGAAGCGAATATTCAGAAAATGCTTGAATATTATATGGGAGAAAACAACCCCAAGCGTACCGAGCACGTGATAAACAATCTGCGAACGGAAGCGGTAGCTCAGCTTTAATAGCGCGTACGAGATTTGAACTCGTGTTACCGGCGTGAGAGGCCAGCGTCCTGGGCCACTAGACGAACGCGCCAAAAGCAGAGCGATTAAATATAGAAAAATTTATACATTTTGTCAATGCCTAAAAATTATCTAGCCATAGATTACGGAGAGCGCCGCACGGGCATAGCCTTTGCAAGCAGCGATGTTGGCATAGCATTCCCCAGAGAAACCATAGACCGAAAAGAAAAAGACCTCTGGACCGAGCTGGAAAGGCTTATAAAAGAAAACGCAATAACGGATTTCGTATTGGGCATGCCAATTCACCCAAACAACCACCCAGACAGCAAACAAAAAAAGGTAGAAGAATTTGCCGCAGAATTAAAACAAAAATTTCCGCAAATAAATATGCACACCCAAGACGAATCATACAGCACCCAAGATGCCACGGCACTCGTAGGGGCGCACCATCGCACCGATAAATCCAGAATAGACAAAGCCGCCGCCACAATAATATTGCAGCGATTTATAGAGGGAAATTTCTGATGCCATTCTACACAGACGAAACGATTCGCCAATTAAAAGAAGCCACGGACATAAGCCTGGTAATAGAGCAATTCGTTCCGTTAAAACGTGCCGGAGGCGGAAAGTATCTGGGAATATGTCCATTCCACAACGACTCTAACCCAAGCATGAATGTAAACCCGCATATGGGAATTTACAAGTGTTTCGCTTGCGGAGCGGGCGGCGACGTATTCAGATTCGTAATGGAGCACGAAAAAATGGATTTTCGCTCAGCGATGGAATTCGTGGCAAACACGGTTGGATTTTCCCTGCCAAAGCTAACGCAAATACCAGACGAAAATTACGAAGAAAAAGATTTGATACGAAAAATAAACGAACTTGCAAAGGACTGGTTCAAAGAGCAGCTCGCAAAATCCGATAGCAGCAAAGCTTATCTGGAAAAAAGAGGCATAACGGAAAAAACAGCGGAGCTGTTCGGGCTAGGCTATGCGCCTCAATCAGGATTTTTGCAGGTTGCCGGCAAAAATGGATTCAAGCCGGAGTTAGTTGTGAAGGCTGGCTTGGCAGTTGAGAAAGAGGGCAGAGCCGTTGACAAGTTCAGGGACAGGCTGATGATTCCGATATGCAGTTTATCGGGAGCGGTTGTTGGATTTGGAGGGCGTGATTTGGGAGGAAACAGCCCGGCCAAGTATATGAATTCTCCTGAGACTTTGATTTACAACAAAAGCGAAATTCTTTTTGGATTGAACAAAAGCCGCTACTCTATTTCAAAAGAAAATTCCGTAATTCTGGTTGAAGGTTATTT
>WQSA01000119.1 GCA_009788135.1 Candidatus Fibrimonadales bacterium | reverse complement strand
TAGTAAATTCTTTTTTCTATATTCCTTAATGTTGAAAAAACTTGTCACCATAATACTTGCTTTAATAGCCTTGCTCGCAGGCTTCTATGCTCTTATGCGCTTTGCAGGGCTTGACCCTGATAAATTCCTTCCGCAATCTTCAAGCAAAGCGGAAATCTATGGAACTCCTGATCCAGAAAAACTGCAGCAATTATACGATTCTCTGGAAACCATAAATTTTGTGCTGCGCAGAGAAACAAACGAAAGATCGCAGAAAAACCTCAAGGAAACCCAGAAAAACCTTTGGGAACGCATTCTATTGACCAGAAACGCCATTGCCAAAGCGGAAGCCCCTAAAACCATAAAAGAGGAAGAAACCGACTTGGTAGATTCTTTAATAAAAGGAATTTCCATTACCGCTGGCATACTGCTCGTAATAATCATATTCTTGATAATAAAAATCACGCGTCGCTCCAAAGAAGTTGAAAAGGTTACCGAAAGATTAATGGAATTGCAAACAGAACCAGCAGCGCCGCCGCCCCTATCTGGCGTGGACCCAACTTTGTTCAATCGCTTTCAGAGGGCTCCGCTCCCGGAAGTTAGACCTGCGGAAATGCCAGCAGAGCGAGAGCCTCAACCAGAGCCTCCCAAACTTAGAAAAACCGCAAAGCAAAGAATAACCGAAGCTGTTCAAGGAATGAAAGCCGCGCTCGATTCATTGCGCGGATACAGCACCAAAAAAACGCAAGCCGTTAACACGGGACCTATTGCCGCAACCGGAAAAATGACCAAGACAAATATCCGAGTTCCAAGCCCGAACAACACAAGCATTACCTATCCGCAAGCGGATGAAACAAACTTTGACCGCAGATCCAGGGAAAAAAAGCAGATTCTGGATTACGCAAGGCAAGCTCGCCAGCCNAGCGAAATTGCGAAATGGCTGAGCCTTCCTCGCGATTATGTTGAAACTATTATTCGCCTGGCCAGAGAAAGAGGCGAGTTNTAATTGAGAATTGACNCGCTTATACGTTTGGCATTTGCCGGCGAAGTGCCGCCCGAACAAAATGNAAAAGAACAGGAGTCAAAAAATAACTCTCAACTCTCAACTCTCAACTCTCAACTTATAGAGAAAGTCTCCGTTCAGCTCAACGCAGAAAAATTGAAATTAATAGATGAAATTTCACGCTTGATTTTGGAATTAAAAAAGGAGTTCCCGGAGCTTGCAAGGAATTTGGAAAAAGCGAGAGAGCACTTCTCCGCAAATCAAGAGAACATCCCTGCAAAAAAAATATTAAACCTGTTCAGCACAATTCAGCAAAATCTGAGCGAAAAAACCGTTGTTGCAGAAACTATAAGAAATCTCGTTGGAGAAGCGGTAAAAATTTTGCAGCCTAAGCTCAGCATGGAAATCCCGCAAGAAACCAAGCTGATTTTGGTTCTTTCAAAAAATGACTTTGAAGCTGCAAACACAATTATAAAAAACATAACCTCAACGCCAACGCAAACCTCAACACCGACACCAACGTCAACGCCGACATCAGCACCAACGCCTACGCCTGTGCAACAGCAAACGCCAATGCCAACGCCAATGCAACAGCCGCAGCAAATTCCAGTACAGCCATTGCCACAGCAAACAATACCGCAACAAATCGTGCCGCAAGTTGCTCCGCCGCCGCCGCAACAAACATTCCAAGCAATTCTCAACACTTTGCAAGAGTTTAAGGAGCTGGGCATTCCAAAAGAATTGCAACGTACTCCACTGAAAGAACTGGAAACTATGGTTTTGCAGAAAACTGGAATTGAAATTCCAAAGGATTTGGTTAAAAATTTATCTATAGCATTTGGAGAAAAACCGGTATTCGCTGAAATTATAATTGCTCCGGTACCACAAAAAGAACAAGCCCAGCAGCAACCGCAAATAATTCCGCAACAACCACAAGTCATCCAACAACAGCCGCAAATAATACCACAACAACTACAAGCAGTCCCACAACAACCACAAATAATTCCACAACAGCCACAAATCGTTCCGCAACAACCGCAAGTCATCCAACAACAACCGCAAATAAATCCACAGCAACCACAAATCATTCCGCAACAACCACAAGTTATCCCACAACAGCCGCAAGCCATTCCGCAACAACCGCAAATAATTCCGCAACAGCCACAAATAATACCACAGCAGCCACAAGCCATTCCACAGCAGCCACTAATCATACCGCAGCAACCGCAAGTCATTCAGCAACAGCCGCAAATCACGCAGCAGCAACCGCAAATAATTCCGCAACAGCCGCAAGTTGCAGTTCAAATATATGAGATTCCATTGCCAAAAAATTTTCCGCTGGAAAAAATTTTGCCCATAGACTTGCCTGCAAAAGAATTGCCTCCAAAAATAGAGTTAGCTTTTTCTCTTTATCAAATACCGGAGAATAAAATCTCGGAGAAACCCGAACAGCCAAAAGCTATTTTGCAACCATGGCCGGCAAGCGTATCCATACCTCAAACGGAAAGGAATTTTTGGATAAAAACGGATTTGCCATTCACTCCGCAAACATTGAATATCAGGGAAATGGTCTTATCTTTTAACAGCGGAAAATTGCCGGAAAATCCGGAAATTGTCAGGTCGTTTGCAAGCGCATTCCACGAAGTTTCCATGCAAACCGAGCAAGGTTCAAGCATACCCAAAGAACAGGTGAATCTATTATGGCGCGCAGTTAACAATATGCCTGTAAATTTGCCATTGCCAATGCAGATTACGCACACTTTTTTGAAATATCAACCGCAGGGAAACTACGAGGGCGAATTGTTCAAAAGTTTGCCGGAGCCTGTTAAAAAAGAATTATTGCAGGAATTGCCCAAGGAAAAAACTTTGCAACCTGAAATCTTGCAAAAAGCAGTTGAACGGATTTTGGAAAAAGCGCCCGAAGAAACGCGGCCTGTGCTGCAAAATTTAAAAGAGCAAATCCAATGGACTCGCGTTGACCAAGACACTCGCGTGCAAAGCGACAGGGATAACATATTTTACTTTATGCACGAAGGAGAGTTGCAAAAAGGCAGGCTGAAAGTAAAAGACGAACGCAAGGGAAATTCAAAAAACAAGCAAGATTCTCAAATTACTTTTTCAATAGACACCAAGGTAAAAAATCTGGGCAATGTGCATGTGGATTTAACTTTGAGCAAAGGCATTTTGAACATCCGAATGCAAGACGAAGTTGGAACAGCCAGCGATGCGGTAAATGAGGAAAGAGGAATGTTAGCAAAAGAATTGGCAGACTTAGGGATTTCGCTGGGAGAGCTTGTTTACGGCAAAACTCCGAAGATTCAGATTGTGAAAGTAGCTGAGAAAACGGAAAAAAGCACCGGCGGGTTGGATGTTAAGGCGTAGCCTTATGGCAAATTCCAGACACAGGGCACAATTCGCATGGAAAAATTCTCTGACAGAAATACGAATTTTCATCCACAGGCTCGGCGAAGAATTGCAAAGCGTGGCAAGCTAAAGCGGGATTCTTGGGAAACAATTCTTTGTAAAGAGAATTCACAGCTCTCAATTTTTCTTTTGGAGTTTCGTCTCTATCGTAAATGTTTGTTTGAATAAGCCATCGCTTTGCGCCGGCAGAAGCCGGCAATGGCGGCAAAGCTCCGGCTCCCATTGCAGAAAAAGAAACCAAGCGATGCAAAAAAAGCAGAATTTTGGGACGAAGCGGACTGTGTTTGCCCATAAAAAAAATCTCGCTGCATTCTCGCCAAAGATCGGATGGGCAGTGATTTTTTGCCCATAAATCAAGGCGACTCTGCCTAATGCGAGCAAATCTGCCCACGCTCCAAATTATGCCGGCTGCTTGCGAAACGAGGCTCCAATCCCTGAGCTTGCACTTAGAAATCACGCTTGAAACCAAAGCTTCGGTGGGAGCTGGCAGCTCTGCAACATCCTTGATTTCTTTTTGCAATTCAAACAGAAATTTCTGCAACTGCGCCAAGTTTATTCCCTGCTGCAAAGCGCATCCCAAAAGAAGCCAGTTTATTTTCGCAGGCAAAGCTTCCGCTCTATCCGCAGCTTCCACAATAGGGTCTTTCAACTGCGAAGCTTTTAAAATCCACTCAGTCACACAGCAATCCGAATCTTAAACCCAGAGTTGAAATTTTCATTGAATCTATTTTCAGCCTTTCGCAAAGAGACCGAATCCAGTAGAGCCCGCATATAATCACATCTCCCCTGCCATGCTCCAAACCAGGTATTGCATTTCTGAGTTCTTTGGACAGATTGCTCAATTGTATTATAATTCGCTCAATATCTGCGGTGAAAATAGCTTGCCCTTCAAGAGCATCCGCATCGAATTGCTTTATTTCTTTAGCGAGCATTCCAAGTGCAACAGCCGTTCCCCCCACAAAATATGTATCTTTTTTTGCAAATGGTTTTAAATTAATGCTTTTAAAATATTCCTTAGCCCATTTTCTGTATTCCGGACCCGGTATGGCGCCCATTCTTTTTGAAAGTTCAAGGGCTCCTACAGGCACGCTCAGAAAGTTTTTTCCGGTTGAAAATTCCGTTGAGCCTCCGCCCACATCTACAGCCAGAATATCCTGCCCATAAACCTTAGAAACGGCTTTGTAAGAAAGCGCAGCTTCTTCTTCTCCGCTTATTATGCGTGGTTTTATCCAAAGAATTTTCTCCGCTCTTTGCAAAATCTCATCCTGATTTTCAGCATTTCGCATAGCCTGAGTCATAGCGACCGCTTTAATCTCCGCTCCGAGCGAGTGCGCCAAGCTTCTGAAATTGGAGAGAATTGCGTAAAGCTTTTCCATATCTTCGCCAAATCGGCAGACTTCTATTTTCTGAACCAAAGCCTTTACATTGCCATTTTCTTTTTTTGCAACTAAAAGAATTGTGCTATGGCTGCCTATATCTATGGAAGCGATGTGCGGAAAAGCTGTGAACATGGAAGGAATTTAGAAAATTTGACAAAGTTTGCAAATATTCTGCTTAAAAATTCCAAAAAACGTCAACATATGTTTGCAAAATTGCAAATATTTATTTTTTTTGCACTTTTTTCTAAAATATTTATTATATTTGTATTATGCAGAAAAATAACATTAAAAAGCAGACTGAGGCAAAGCCTAAAAAGCTGTCAAAATGGGCTAAGTGGTGGCAAAAGCATCCCGAGGGCATAGGTTTGAAAATTTTAGATATGAGAGCCGTATTGAGGTGATATGAGATATTTAATTGATACGAATATATTCCTTTTTGCAATACAAGAAAGAGATAAACTCAATAAGGATGTTTTGAATATTATCACAGATTACGAAAATAAAATTTACATTAGCTCCGAAAGCCTAAAAGAAATCATTTTGTTATTACGAGCTAATAAAATTGAAGTACCAGCGTGGAAAACGACTATGGACATTTTCTCATCAGCAGAAGATTTCGGATTTACCGTTGATTATTTCAAAAGAGAACACATTCTTGCACTTGGTAAAATAGAGCCCGCTCCAGAACACAAAGATCCTTTTGACCACGCAATAATGGCACACGCAATAGCAAATAAAGTAACATTGATAAGCTCTGATACCAAAATGCAGGATTATACAAATCAAGGTTTAAAATTTATTTGGAATAGGTATAAATAACTGCAAAAAAGTTAGAAAAACGACAGAGAAAATTTCTATTTTAAGCAAAGGGGGTAATATGACCAAAGCAAAGTTTTTTCTCGCACTTGCAGGCTTAGCTCTTATCTTGGTATGCATTGCTAGTCTCAACTCCAATATACCGAGCAACAGCAACAACTTGCCAACTTACATTCCATCCGGAGACACCACTGCAATTTTCTTGAAAGGAACAACTGCAGAATTTGCNGGCAAGAATNTCAAGATTACAAAAAGCTTCTATTACGGAACAATCGTTGAAATTACCGCNAGCGGAACTTATATCGTGCAAGGTTCGTTAAATCACGGCTTTATTTCCGTAGCTGAAAAAGGCCTCAATGTCAAGGTTATTTTGAATGGGGTAAATATAGTTAGCGGAAATCATGCCGCATTGATAAGCTTGGAAAAATCCAATGTAACTGTAGTGCTAGCAGAAAATACAACCAATTATCTGTCTGACGGCAAGGAAGGTTCTACTAAATACTACCATACATACAAGAACAAAAAACATCCCAATGCTACCATGCTGGTACGTGGCTATTTGACAATCAAAGGCTCTGGAAAACTTATTGTGGCTAGCAAACAGCACAATGGAATTAGAAGCCGTGCCAATCTAAAAATTGAAGATGGAGATATAGAAATAAATGCCGCAAAAAATGCCGTTAGAGGCAATGACGCAATAACAATTTCTGGAGGAACATTCAAACTTACAAGCGGAAACGATGCAATTCACGCTGCTGCTACGCTGACTATCAACGATGGAACTTTTGCCATTTCCACCGGAGACGATGCTATCCGTGCCCAAAAACGTTTGATAATCAACGGCGGAAATATAAACATAACAAAATGCTACGAAGGGCTTGAAGCGCACGATATAGAGTTGAACGGCGGTGTTGTGAAAATAAAATCCTTAGATGACGGTATCAACATTTCAGGCGGTTGGAGAATTGATGACACAGAAGAGATTATAGACGGAACGCTTACCATTACCGGCGGTGAATATCATATAGAATCGGAGGGAGACGCTGTGGATTCCAACGGGCATATTTATATGTCCGGCGGAAAACTTGTTGCATTCGGGCCAACCGATACCAGCAGCACAGACCGTTCCATAGACTTTGACCGTACTTTCATAGTGACTGGCGGCTCCATAATCGGTCTAGGCTATACAACAGATAAAATGAAAGCTCCCAATCCATCCGATTCTTCTCAATACGCTTTTCTCGCTGAATTTGACAGAGTACCGGCAGGTACGCTTATAAGCGTATCGTCTGATTCTGGCACGGAAGTGCTGAGCATCAAGACTTTGGGCATAACGAGAAGCCTGCTTGCGAGCAACTCGCTTCTTGACAAGGGAACATATAGAATTTCAGCAGACGGCGCTGTTGTGAAGAGTTTTACTATATTTTGAACCTGTGCGTTTATCATTTTTTCTTATATTGCTTTTAGCTGCCGCTCTGCATGCAGTGCCTATTAGAGGCGTTGCTGTGGAAGAAACTACAGATAGACCTATTCCTTATGCAAGTATCACATATATCTCCGGCAAAGCTTTGGGGCAATGCGATGATAAAGGAAGATTTGAGTTAGATCTGGAAAG
>WQSA01000118.1 GCA_009788135.1 Candidatus Fibrimonadales bacterium | reverse complement strand
GCAAAAAAAAATTCTATATTTGTATCTGACATTCACAAACAAAAGGAGTATTCCTCATGGCAACAAAAACCGTTATCAAACCCGCAGCAAAAAAGCCAGCTAAAAAAGCTGCCGCTAAAAAAGCTCCAGCTAAAAAGGCTGTAGCTAAAAAGGCTGTAGCTAAAAAAGCTCCAGCTAAAAAAGCTGCTGCTAAAAAAGCTCCGGCTAAAAAGAAAGCTGCTGCTAAAAAATAACGTAATGTTCAAGAGCCCTCAACTGCGGTTGAGGGCTCTTTTTATTTTCAGACTTATTTTCGCCGCGACAATCATCCCCAGCGAAAACGCAAATAAAATCCACTCAATATAATCCCCAATAACCCCGTAAAGCGTCCAACGAGTCTCCAAAGGCATATCATTAACAATGATTTTTTTGTCAAAAAGCTCGGTTTTTTCAATTATTTGCCCATTTGGCGCTATAAAAGCGCTAATTCCGGTATTTGCAGACCTGATAACGCCAATTCCGTTCTCCACGGCATGGGACCGTACCAAATTAAAATGCTGGTACGGAGCAATGCTCTTCTTAAACCAGCCGTCATTTGTGTGATTGGTTATGAATTTAGCCCCTTTTCGCTTTGCCGCCCTTAAAATATCCCCATAAATAGCCTCGTAACATATAAGCGGGCTATAATTTCCCGGCTGCCATATTTCAAGACTGTCTCCTGGAGAAAAATCTCCGCCGCCCAAGTCCACATAGTTGACAATCGGAAAAATATTATCGAAAGGAACTCTCTCGCTAAAAGGAACGAGATGCATTTTTCTGTACTCAGCCGCAGGATAACCAAAGCCAAATAAAAAAACCGAGTTGTACACATTGAGTCTTTTTTCCGAGCCTGCACCTCTAGCTCTACTCAATGCACCTATAACTATAGCTGTATTATTTTTTTCTGCATAGGTTTGCAAAAAATCGTACTCCAATATACTGACATGCATATTAGCCGGAATAGCAGTTTCCGGAAATAAAATCAACTGCACTCCGCTTGGATCAAGAGTCTCAAATAAATTCCATGTTTGATTCATAACAGAATCATAATATGTTTTGCTCCATTTCTCCGTTTGATGAATGCTAGGTTGCACTACCGCTACTGTTATAGAATCAGATGCAGGAGTTTCATCGTAAGCAAGCGCTCCGCCTATGTAAAGAACTGCTGCCAAAGCCAAAGGAACAAAAACAAGTTTTTTCTTCTTAGCTGCAAGGCACATATTAGAAGCTACAATCAGCGCCGAGCACCCGAAAACTCCAAAAAGCGTGAACGCCTGCATAAGTTCAATGCTGTTTCCAAAAGTCAACCCAAGAGAAAGCCAGGGAAAACTCATATCGCCCTTGGAACGCAGAACTTCAATGCCTGCCCAAAACAACGGAAAAAGAAAACGCAAACGAGAATCTTTGATTTTAACAAAAATCCATGCGCACAAAAGCGGAAACAAACTCAAATAAGCGATGGCCAAAAAAAGCCCGGAAAAAATTAGAGCTGGCGGTGCAACCTCTCCAACATGATAGAGCCAATACATGCTAATCGCATTGAATGCAAAAGCTCCAAGGTAGCTTGCACCCAAGGCTCCCTTTTTGTTTGCCATTCTCAAAACGTAAAACCAGGGAGCTAGCACCGCAAGGGCTAGAGGCCCAAGCGGAAACGGCGGATAGCAAAGAGCTAAAAGCGTCCAACTAACAAGCGAAAGCAAAATAGCTCTTTTAATACTCATACTTTTAAGTTTCCGAAGACAACCAATCGGAATTGTTTTTCATTCTATCGCTTACTATCTGCAAAAGTTTTTCTTCTGCAAGAGAGTCTCCACCCACAGCTTGCTCCAAATATTCTCTGTATGAAAATAATTCATCAGAGGGCTTGCGAGTCTTGCTGTCTGTCGCAAACTTTTCCAAAGCGCTGTTGCATACGTCCAAAGCTTTTTTAAAAAGTTTTTGCATAATCAAACAATTCACATACGTTTTCCATGTTATAAAATAATATGGACCTTCCATTGCAACCTCGTATATTTCGCAGGCTTGCGCATACTCGCCTTTCTCTGCATAAAGTTCCGCCACCAGAGAATCTATTCGAGCGCAATGCTTTGGATTATCCTTTTCTCTTTCTTTTATTGTTTCATAAAGCTTTAAAGCTTTTGAGAAATAATTTGTTCCGCGCCGCGCCTTGCCTCCAGCATTTTTCTGCTGACTTGCAAGAGCCGCATAGCAAAGCGCCACGTTTCGCCAAGAAGAAAAAAAGTAATCCGATTCCCAATTTATCTCCTTGTAAATCTCAAGCGCTTTTGTGTAATTCTGTTTCAGCCTGTAAATAAAGGCTATGGATTTTTTTGCGGAGACGGAATACGAATTGTCTTTTTCCATCTCTGCAATTTTTTCGTAATAGACTAAAGCTTCATCGAGCCTGCGCATCTGGCATATACAATCCGCAAGACCTTCATAAACTTCTCTATTGTAATTCTGAACGCACTTTCTGTAATAGCCTTCTGCATAGCTGAACTTTTTATGGAAACGCAAAATGTTTGCCATTGTTAAATTCAACGAGAAAGACAAAGGATTTCTGTTCAAATAAGATTTTGTGAAATTGATAGCCTGCTTTAAATCTCCAGCTCTGCTGTAGTTTATAGCGATGGACATCACAGCTTTTTCGTTCTCAGGTTCTTTTGCAAGCAATTGCACAAAGCATTCGTGAGCTTTCACAAAATCGCCTTTCTCTTGCCAAACGCGTCCCATAGATATAAGCGAGTTAGCATCTCTAGGTTCTTTTTCAAGCAGTTCGTTCAAGCACTCAACCGAATCGTTGTACTTGCCGAGCTTGCCGAGAATAACTGCTCGCATTTTTTTTGCAGACTGCGAATCGGGTTGTATTTTAAGCACGCTGTCTATTACAGTCAGAGCTTTTTCGTAATCGTTGTTTCTAGCTAAAGCCGATGCCAAATTATGCAAAACGCTAACTGAATTATTTGACTTTTCCACAGCACGTTCAAAATAAGGAACCGCTGCAGGAAATTTTCGCATCTTATAATATATGCGTCCAATAGCGTTTTCTATTTCCCAAACTCTGTCTGCTCCTTCGATTTCTTCTGCCTTTTGCAACATGGCAAGAGCACGCTCAAAATCTCCTGCATCCAAAATCTTCGACGCTTCTTTGAAAATCGCATAAGCCGGCAATTCAAATCTCGCTTCATCTTTCTGGTTTGCCGCATCCAAGTTTTCCAACTGTTTGCGAGCAGCCATGTTCTCGAAAAAGTTTATCGATTTTCTTGCAGAATTTCTGTGAGCAGGATTTTGATCTATGGATAAAATATAGCGATACACTTTAAGCGCCATAGCGAATTTTTGTAACTTGGAAAGCGCTGTGGCAATTGAATTGTAAAGCGTGAAGCTATAGATTCGCCCTATCTTTCGGGCTCTGTTGTAATGCAAAAGCGCTTTGCGATAATTTTTTTCCGAAGACGCAAGCGAGCCTGCCAGCAAATGCCCTTCCGAAGAATACGGAGACAACGAGAAAAGCATATCGCAGCAATTCCACGCAGCATCATAATCGCCCTGCGCATGGAAGATTGTGCCTTTTAGTTTCAGCGCCTTTTCGCTTCTCTCATTTACCTGTTGCAAAATTTTATCTGCGCACTCCATTGCCTCTGTTAAATTCTTAGAGTGAAAAAGAGTGTAGCCAAGCGATATGAAAACTTTTTCTATATCCGAGTTTTGCGGATTCTCATATTTGAGCACATCGCAAAGAATCTCGTAAGATTTTTTGAAATCGCGTTGCATCTGTTTGACAACCGCCATGGATGTAAAGCATTTTATGTTATGAGGTCTGAGCGCAAGCGACGATTGAAAACAGTTGTAAGCGTCATCAAACAGATTCAGTTCCATATAGGCAATGCCCATATTATACCAAACCCCTGCGACATCGTTGTTTGAGTTGCCATTTGCTTCTGCGAGTTTCAATGAGAGCTGCAACTCTGTAATGGCAGCTCTCTGCTGATCCGTTCGCAGGAACATTAAACCCAAAAGCGAGTGAAGCTCAAAAACTTCACTGTCCGGGTCTTGGTTTTTCAATGCCAAAATCTCATTTAAGAGCTTTTGGTATTCCCTCGCGCGTCTTTCACCTGTATAGTGAGACGCTTCTGTAATATCCAAAGAAATGCGTGCGCATTCATCTTTGAGCCCAGCATAAGAATCTTCAAAATTCATATTATTTTTCTCCCTTCCTAATTTTAATTGTTTATTCAGTTTTCAGGTTTAACCCCTACGACCATTAATTTTATTCTTAGCATTAACTTTAACGACCTTGGGTTTCCAGCTCTTCGCCTCTTCCGGAGTCATTGTTGTATAAGCCACTATTATCACCAAATCATTTTTTTGCACAAGGCGCGCCGCTGCTCCATTTAAGCATATAACTCCGGACTTCGCCGAGCCTTCTATTATGTATGTCTCAAAACGCTCTCCATTATTTATATTCAACACATGAACTTTTTCGTACGGAAAAAGATTAGCTGCGGCCATAAGCTCCTTGTCTATTGTTATTGACCCCTCATAATCCAAGCATGCATCGGTTACCGTTGCTCTGTGGATTTTGCTTTTTAATAATTCTACTAACATACCAGCGATAATTTAGAAAATTTACAACTGAAATTTAGGTATAAGATAGCCGTTTTGAGCCTCTGCCACAGCGATAATTTTGCCATTATTGGATATAAATACAAGATTTTCGCCCATTATCGGTATTGGGACTCCGTTCAGAACCTTTTGCGCATTCTCATCGCACGCATTTACGACCTGCCAGTTCAGAAGCTCCTGAGGCGGGATAAGCCTGTCGCAAGCCTGCTCTACAGAGATGCCTCCTATGGAGACTCTCCTGATATTGCCGGCTACGCCGCAAGTTCCCAATTTTTCCGCAATATCCCTTGCCAATGAACGGATATATGTTCCTTTGGAGCATTTGCAATAAATGGAAGAGGTACCTACGAGTCGCAACTCGTGGATGAAAATCTGCCGCGATTTCAATTTAACTTCCTGACCTTTCAGTGCCAAGTCGCTGGCTCTTTTGCCATTTATTTTTATTGCGCTAAACGCAGGAGGAATCTGCTCTATTTCTCCGATAAATGTTTGCAGAGCGGTATTTATTTCATCAGATGTTCGCGCAGCGTTATCATCTTGTTTTAATATGTTTCCTTCAGGTTCAAGCGTATCGGTTAAAATTCCCAGACGCAAGTCAAATGAATAAGTTTTATCCTGAGTTTCTATATAAGGCAGCAGTCTTGTACATTTTCCAATAGCCGCTACTATAAGACCGCTAGCTGCCAAGTCTAAGGTACCGGCATGGCCAACACGCTTTGTGTTAAAACGTTTTTTAATTGCGTGCAATGCTCTGAACGACGTTATGCCAGGAGGCTTGTCAATTAGGATTAGTCCAGAATGCATTTTCTTCTTTGCGCTATCACATCGCCTTCGTTACCGCAAACACCATTCCAGGTCTAAAATATTTTCCCGCTGTGTATTTCAAAGCGGTGTTGTGCAGCAATGCGAAAAGTTCGGTTGATTTAACCTTGTGCTTGGCGCAAATGCTCTTGAATTCCTTTTCAAACTTGCTCAAATTTCTCGGCAAATCAGGGGAAATTCTGCAGTCATCAAGCAAGGCCCCGCTCTTTTTCAAATCGCTCAAAAGCGACCTGTTCACTATGGAACCTGCATGAAGCTTGCAACTGCCGTTAAAGCCTTCCGGCGCTGCAAAAGGAATGCGAGCCTCTTTGTAAAGATTGCGGAAACAGGCTTCCAGCAAATCATCGGCTTCTTTTTTCATCCCGTGCATAAGCATCGCTGTTGCAATGCTGTATTGAACGCCAACCCAAACATCGTGAGCCTGGAAATTGAATTCTTCAAGCGGAGAACCGTCTTTGTGAACCAAATTCGCTGCGCCTATCAGCGGGCTGTTTTTCTTGTAATTGGTGTTGTAAATTTTTGTCAAAGCTCGCTTTGCCCTTTTCAAATCCACAATCGGTTCCAAATTGAGCAAACGCAAATATGTGTCTGCCAAAAGCGCATCCGCAAAAACATCATCGTTTGTACCCATTTCTCTGCAAACAAAGAACAGGAAATATCCGTCTTTTTCATTCCACAAAACCTCGTGGAAAACTCGTTGCGCATCATTTGCCCAACCGTTCCAGTGAACCGCTCTGCTATTATCNCCAAGAATCTCCGCNATCTTCGCCGCACCCCTCAAACCAGCAATCCACAGCGAACCGCAATAAACCGAAATTCCGTGGCTAGCCAAATTGTCAAAGGTATCGTCTGTTCCGTGAGTGAGCGGGAACACTTGCCCAGGCTCAACAAGCTTTTCCAAATATTCCATAGAAGCATAAACTGCATCTCTGCAATAAGTGAGCACAGAAATATCGCCGGTCATCTGATAATGTCTGATTACCATCAGAACAAATTTCGGAGCAAGGTCTTTCCATTCTTTTACATTGTGCCAATCGTAGGCATCCGGAATTGCGTCGAACGGGCTTCCCAAATCGTGTATAACCGCTCCCCTAACGCCTCTTGGACCTTCCAGTTTTTGGTCCGGCAAATCTGCGTAAGGCAAATTNACATACTTATGATGCCTACGAACCTGCGGATTGACTGCCAAAACCGCATCTGCGAAATTGCGCATAACGCAACCGTCAAGACGAGGCAACAGAGCGAGAAGGCTAAAGGAACCGTAAAAATAAACATCAAGGCTGTTGAAGAACGGATAATCTGCGCATTCTCGAACGAGAAATTTGTCTTCTTTGTCCCAAACGGTTGCCTCTGCCAAAAAGCTCAAAGTGTTTATTGCAAGCGTTTTGAAATTCTTGCTGGAATGTTCAGGAACAAGGCGGTTGTAATTGGAAGGAATTGCGGATTCAAAGCGAGGACTTGCCTCTATAAACTCTGAGAGCATCGGTCTTATGCGGCGATCCGGGTCCGGATAGAATTGCGCATATTTCTTTACGCTGTTCATGCCGTTCATTCTTATTAAAGGGAAGTCAAGGGCAAGCGAGAATTGCACTCTTGCGCTAGTGTTGGGAGGAAGTTCAATGGTCACGCACAATGCTCCAGCCATAATCTCCCTGCCGCTATAAACATTTTTCACCCAGCTTTTGCCGACTCTGCCGGAGAGCAAAGCTCCTTTAAGCACAGATTCTTCATCTTGTTTGTAGAACATGGGTTTTGTGCTGGCCTGCGCAAT
>WQSA01000117.1 GCA_009788135.1 Candidatus Fibrimonadales bacterium | reverse complement strand
GCAAGCACGGACCAGACTTTTTTCGCATCGCTTCTGCACTTTGGGTCGGTAAAAAAGGGTTGCGCTCCGCCTAACGTTCCCTGATGAAAATCGTGCCCGGGGCATTTGTGCAAATCCAGAATCAGAGCCAAGCCTGTGCTTAAAATTTTTTCAATCGCTTTGTCCAATAGTTCAAAAGCGAGCTTGTCTTCTTCCATATTTTCGCCTTTGAAAAAATTGAAATAATCAACCGGCAAGCGAACATGATTGAAATTCCAGTTCTTTATTCTCTGCAAATCGCGCTCGGAAATAAAAGTTTCTGCGTGTTTGTAAAATCCAGGGAAACCCTGCGGATCTTTTTCTTCAATGCAATCCACTTGGCTAAACCATCCGCCGAGATTTAAGCCTCGCAAGCGTTCTTTAAGAATGTTCATGGCGGTAATGTAGAAATCTTCTCAACGCCTCTTTCGTGCAAAATAAAAATATACTGATAGTCTGCCGAAGCTATATCCAAAGCGCCTCTTACGCCAAGAGAATCCAAGCTTATCGTTCTGCGCAAAATGGGCTGATGCTCGTAAACGCCTATTTTCCTGCATTTTTTGTCTAAAAGATAAACTCCAAAATTATTTGCAATAATTCTGTCTATAGAGCAAAAATCAGATATGGCAGGGCTTCTGTAAGGAGTGCCGTTTTTCGGGTATCTTGTCAAATTCAGATCTTCCGCTGCATAATATTCGTTGTCGGTTGCGGCCAATGCCAAAACTTTTTGAGAAGATACAGGCGTAGTTTTTGCGCAGGAATTTATATTCCAGGTTTCTATGCCAAAGTTGCTCCCAACTGCAAGCTCATTTCCGGAAATTGCAAAAAAACCGTCTCTGGCATCGCATACCTCAACATCATCCCATGATTTCAATCGCGCTCCGTCTTGAACATAAAAAGTGCTTCCATTGGAAATAACATCTTTTGGAAGACCGGTAAAATAATCGGAATATTCCAAATTAAATTCGCACTCATATAAATTATCTCTTTTATATGTATGCACATAATAAGATTCGTCTAAAATGTAAATGTTGTTTCCATTGTTGCCAGATGCCATTTTTACAGGCCTGCGCCCAACGGGCAAAAAATCATTAAAGGTACCAAATGAACAGGAAACTTTTCCAACTGCGCCGCCTTCCCATTCCCCGCACCCAAGCAGAAACGCGAAAAAAAGGCAAACGGCTATGCGCATCATTTTGCCTGCAATTTTTCTTTCATAGGTTTCCACCAATTCTCGTGTTCTTTATACCATTTCACGGTTTCCGGAAGCCCTGTTGCAAAAGTGAACTTCGGTTCCCAGCCCAATTCTTTGCGAATGCGAGTAGCATCTATCGCATAGCGCAAATCGTGCCCAAGACGGTCTGTCACAAATTCAATTTGATCTTCGCCCACGCCCATTATTTTAACTAGTTCTTTTGCTATGTCAATGTTTTTCCACTCGTTGTTTCCGCCGATGTTATACACTCTGCCGGCAACGCCCTTTTCCAAAGCGAGCATAATTCCGCTGCAATGATCTTCCACGTGAAGCCAATCGCGGATGTTGAGCCCCTTTCCATACACGGGAATTTTCTTGCCCTGCATAAGATTTGTGACAGCTAGCGGAATAAGCTTTTCCGGGAACTGGTATGGGCCGTAATTGTTTGAACAACGCGTAATCACGGTATCCAGATTGTAAGTCTCATGCCAAGCACGCACCAGAAAATCCGCTCCTGCTTTTGAAGCGCTGTATGGGCTGTTCGGAGCGAGAGGGGTATCTTCGGTAAAGAGACCTGTTGCTCCGAGCGTTCCGTAAACTTCGTCTGTGCTAACCTGCAAAAATCTAACATCTTTTTCCTTTGCATATTTGAGCAATTTCAAAGTTCCTTCCACATTAGTGCGAACGAATATGCCAGGATTATTTATAGAATTGTCAACATGCGATTCTGCCGCAAAATGCACAATGGCATCGAGTTTGCCGGTGAGCGTATTTCCGGCATCGCAAATATCCATTTCATTTGTTATGTTGCCTTTAAAAAATTCATAATGCGGATGGCGTTCTATGTCTTTCAAATTTTCAAGATTGCCCGCATAAGTCAAGGCATCTAAATTGATAATATTCCAATCAGGCCTTTCTTTTAAAATAAGCCGCACAAAATTTGTGCCTATAAATCCACAACAACCAGTGACTAATATATTCATTGCAGAAATATAGAAATTTTACCAACCAACTCCGCAAATGCAAATGTTTCCGCAAGTTATACTAACCTGCAATGAATACTTGTTTATTGTCCATTCCACTGGAATTTGCGCACTGGCATAATCGTTGCCCGTTATAGAAACCGCAGATGATCCGGAGCCTATTGTGCCTCTAACAGAACCATTGCCGCCATCTCTAGTAACTTGGCAGAAGAATGAAGCGGTGCCGCCCGTTTTCCAATTAGAAGGCAGATCCATTTCAATAACCGTAGTTTCATTGGGAAGAGTTACTTTGCCTTCAGTGTTTTTCAGTTCATAAATAGCACTCTTAACCTCTAAAACAGGGCAAGATTTTGTTATAGTTCCTACTGGAGCACCGCAATCCGCGCTTGCCGTCACATTTATAGAACCAACATCTTTATCAGCCAAGATTTTTGGGAAACCATTCGAGAATGAAACTTTTCCGCAACGACCATAATCATTGGAAATAGAAGCTGATGGAGTGGCTTCTTGTCCTTTTGCCAAAATCGTCTTGTCATCTTTCCAGGTGCATGCGCTCAAAGTCGGGTTTGGGACAACTGTAGCGAAGGCTGAGTCCAATCTTTGGCCAGACCTTTCGCACACAGCAACAACTTTGACTTTGTTAGCGCCAGCATCTACATCTGCCAAAGTCTTTATTCCAGTTTTTTCATATATCACTTCTCCGCAATAATTCTGATTGGAAGTTGCGCTTACGGTTGAATTAAAGTCTGGAGTTTCGCCTATGTAATAAATACTGCTGGAAGAATAGGTGTGAGAGCCTTTCAACTCTATTTTGCCAGTATATGCTGCCATTGGCGCTTTGGTAATTTTCAATGCTGCGCATTGAACTTCTCTGCGGCCTTTGGGTTTGCCATTGCCGGAACAAGCAATAGTTGCATAGGAATTTGTAAATTCTGCAAATTCGCCGGAAGATGGCATCGCCGGCCAAGCGATCGCAGCGCGAGCGCCGGATGCTGCAACCAATACCTCTCCAAACTTTGGAGTAATTTTTCCGCTAAACACATATTCGCCTTGCCTTTCCTGATTTAATGGGCCCCAAATAGGAGTCCATGCAATTGGCGAATCGCAAACCGCATCAGATGGAGCAGTGAAATTTACCTTTACTTCGGTTTCATTGTCGCCGGAAATAACGGTATTGGGTTCCCATTCGCAAGTGAACTCTGGAACAGGATAAGCATTTGGGTCTGGGCCGAGGCCTTTGTAGCATGACTCTACAAGCGTTCCCCAACAATCGTTTACCATCTCGCTGTCGCTATAGCAATCGTTGCCAATCATGCAACCGCCCATTATATGCGAAGCAGAACTGCTTGATAGCTCTGGCGGGCTCGAACTGCTGGATATGCCAGACTGCTCAAACGAGCTGCTGCTCATATTAATTTCCTCAGCAACAGAGGAAGAACTTTTCCCTTGCTCCAAAATTTTCTCAGGCGATTCTGTTTCCGATGTGCAGGAAAACAAAAAAATTGCAGACAAAGCAAAAACCTTTTTCATACTAAACACTCCTCATCGTCCGGATGCTTTTCACACCATTTCTTTACCTCGCGGTCCAAAATTGGGGATATTTTACCGGTTTTTGAATAACGAACTAACATGGACCCGCAAAGAGGGTACTGATTTATTGGAAAATCCCTATGCTCGCACCAGGTGATTATTTCATGCGTTTTGAGAACATTCTTTAATGCGTCTGGAGGAATCAAAGACCACTGATCGGGAATAGGAACATTACATTTCTCTTCTGAGCCGCAAAGAATATCAAGCCAAATTATCCTGTCCCAAATTTTCACACATTCTCTGTGATATAATCTGATTTCATATGCGTCTCCGGGATTGCTTTTTGCTTGTAAACAATATTTTACCTGAGACTCAAAATATGGAAATGTCGCAACGGAGTCCGGAGTTTTGAAATTTACCTGAAAAGTATCGACCAGCATTCCAGCGAAAATTCCAGCTCCTCCCTGAATGTTGTAAACTGGCGATATGCGGCTATCGCCTCCTTCTAAAAAAGTCTCTTCAAATTTAAAATATTCTGGAGTGGCAGCATAAAAGAGCACGCTTGCCTTTCCGATTGCCGGCATATTTATTCCCATAACTGGAATGCTATCTATAACCTTGTTCATGTTTCCTGTCTGCTGATTTCTTATTCCGCCATACAATATTTGCCTGTCTCCAAAAAAAGCATGGTCAGCCGTATCGCGCTTTCTGAATTGCTCAAGAATCCTGTCAATGGAATTCTCGCCCCAATAAATATCATTGCCATAAACTATTGAAACTACAACTCCGCCAACATCATCGCTATATTCTGGAACAAAATAATTGGCTTGCAAATCCATAGGCGGCGGCAAATAAAAAATCGTATCTCTTGGACCAAATGGTTGTTTTTCCAAATCGTAAGCTCTTAAAATATTGAACTTTTGCGGAATATAGGTTTTTGAGTTAAAAGTGCTAACGCTCATTATCCCAGCGCTATCCCAGGTTATTGACGCTTCCAGCTCGAAATTTTTGCCCGCATCAGCAAGCAAATCGCCTGGCCCTGTAAAACAGTTGGGATTCTCTGCATAGCCGGCAGAATTTGGCATTAAAAAAAACGAAGTGTCCTTCCCATTAAAAGAACCGGATACCTTAATCTCCGCAGATTCGTAAAACTCAAACCCTTGCATGCGAGTCTCTCCAAGCGCATGCAGTTTATCTAAGCACACGTTTTGCACAGAACGTCCGGATATTATATACGCATAAATCCATATTCCCCGATAATTTTCCGGATTTTCCGGCCAATAGCTCCACGGCCCCTGGCATGAGAGGAGCAATAAAAATAGAAATGGGATTTTGATTTTCATGGTCGTTAGACCGATAATTTACTAAATTCTACAAGTGAGATTTCTGTTAGCGACTATCTATTTGCTTTTAATCGCTTGCGACGAGGAGCTTGACGCAAAGACTGAGGCTTTTGTGGAAAGCGTGCCTGGTCAAATAATGGTTTACAACAGTTGCGGAGTTTCCGGAGCGGCAGAGCAGGCGAGGGAAGCTTTGCGGGCAAAAGGCTTTGATGTTTTAAAGGAAAACGACCCTCGCTGGCATAATTACGAAGAAACGATTGTGGCAATTCGCAACCCTCACTGGGGTGGTCAAAACCAGTTGAGAGCCGCTTTGGACACAAAAAATTTTATAGTTTTGCTGGATACATTGAGTGGAGATATAGGCGCGACTGTTTTTTTGGGCAGGGACTATAGAAAGGTGTTAAAAATAAAAAAAGGAGAATTATGAAAAGATTTCCTGCAAGCGTGAAGCTCGGAGCGCAGGTTTTGTTCGAGCTTAGCGCAGAGAATGTTGAGCTTTTGGATTTGCGGCAGATCTCTGGAATTGTGGACTGGTATTTGGTTGGCACTTGCGACAGCAGTGCACAAATGCAAGCTATTTTGAACGAATTGCAAAAAGCCTACAAGCAAGCCGGAGGCGAGCCTGCAAGCATAGAATACAAGGAACAAACTCGCTGGTCGGTCCTGGACGCAGGCGACATAATGGTTCATTTGTTTGAGCAAACACGCCGCGAAGAAATAGCATTGGACGAATTGTGGAGCAAGGCGAAAAAGATTCTGCTTGAAGAAGAAGATTTTGCCGAGAAAAAGGAAAGCAAAGCCAAAACTGAGGAATTTGTGTAACAGTGGATATTCCTGCGATTTTTCTGTGGGCATTGTTCGCTGTTTTGGGAGCGTGCTTCGGCAGTTTCTTCAATGTGCTCATATATAGAATGCCGCGCGAGTTGTCTCTTGTAAAGCCAGGTTCGCATTGTCCAAACTGCAAGCACAAAATTGCGATTTGGCATAATGTTCCAATTCTGGGATGGCTGATTTTAGGAGGGCGCTGCGCAAACTGCAAAGAGTCTATTTCCATAAAATATCCCATAGTTGAATTTTTGGGGATGATGCTTGGATTTCTTTCCGCAGTTTTGGCAGATGGAGATTTTATAAAATGCATAATTTTATTTTGGCTGATAGTCACTCTGATTCCAATTTTCGCCATAGATTTTAAGTATCTGCTTTTGCCAGACACAATCACAATCGGAGGAATAGCGTTTGGCTTTACCGTGTCTTTTTGGTCCATAGGTTGGCTAAATTCTTTGATAGGCATTGCGGTGTGCGGCGGCGGGTTGTTTTTGTTTTCTTTTATCTGCTCAAAAATTTTGAAGAAGGAAGCTATGGGTTTTGGCGATGTAAAACTCCTTGCCGGTTTTGGCGCGATTATGGGAGCGGAGCTTGCTGGCATATCTCTTATAATAGGAGCTTTGCTCGCTCTTGCAGTAACTGTTCCATACAGACTTTTGACCAAAAAAGACATGAAATCGCCTTTGCCCTTTGGCCCATTTTTAGGGCTCGCTGCGCCTATTTCTTATCTGCTTGGAAATGACATTCTAGACCTATTATATTTCTATCTTCTCTGAAATGTTAACGCCTCGCAAAGAATTGGACTGCATTCAGGATTATGTTCCTGGCAAATCCATTGATGAAATCAAGGAAAAATATAACCTCAAGCGCATCATTAAACTCGCTTCCAACGAAAATCCTCTTGGTGCAAGCCCTATGGCAATGGCTGCATACAAAAAATGCAATGAAAAATTGCACTTATATCCGAGAGGAACCGCGCCTGAGCTTGCGAAAAAACTTGCGGCAAAGTGGAAAATAAAAGAGGAAAATTTAATTATAGGCAATGGCTCGGACGAGATTCTGGATTTGGCGGCCAGAGCTTATTTGAGCAAAGGGGACTTAGCTCTGGGTGCAGATTCAACATTTTCGGTTTATTCAACTGTGACCAGACTTGCCGGCGCAAAATACAAAGCGCTGCCTCTCAAAAATTTTTGTTATCCTCTTGAAATTTCAAAATCGGCGAAGATTATTTTTATCTGCAATCCGAACAATCCAACCGGAACTTATTATTCAAGCAAAAAGATTTTTGCTTTTTTGAAAAAAATCCCCAGCGACATTCTAATTGTCCTGGATATGGCTTACTGGGAATTCACAGGTGAAAGCGAACCGCCTTTGAATAAATGGATAAAGCAGTTCCAAAATCTTTTATGCACTCGCACTTTCAGCAAACTGTATGGT
>WQSA01000116.1 GCA_009788135.1 Candidatus Fibrimonadales bacterium | reverse complement strand
TATGTCTATTTGATAAGCGTTTTGCTTTCCCAAGACAAAACCGGCGAAGCTCGCAAATTTTACCGAGAGCTGGAAAACGAATACAAAGACATAGAGGATTGCAAATACCTGATAACTCGGGCGCAGAATTTATTGTTGAATTGATTTTTCTATATTCCTGCTATTATGAAAAAACTCAAGGTTACTTTCGCTGCCTTTACGGCAATGTTGGTGTTTTCCTGTGCTTCTACGCAAATAGGATTAAAGGAAAATTGGATAGATGAGCGTGATATGATGGCTCTTAAGGGTGTATCCGTAAGCAAGTGGATGGAAACCGCTGGAAGGCCAACTCTTGTCGAGATAAGCGGAGATACCAGCATATACTACTATAACTACAAGCCAACTATGTATGCGGTAGCTCAATATGACAGCACTACATTCTTCACAACATGGGGCACAGCCAAAGAATCAAAGCCAAGTTTAGCCAATGCCACTGAAATGTGGGGCAACAGAAAAAACGTAATGCAGGTCAAGGTTATAAATGACATCGCTATATCCGCTATCGTAACGGAAGGTCCGGATAAGAAGGTTTTTGTTCGCGACTTGAACGGAGAACTCATCTTAGATCCCAACTCAGGCTATAATTCCAATGTCTCGGAAGAGCAGAAAATAGGCAAAGACTCCGAGATGTTCACCAATGCACACAACAGCATGAACAAGGTCAACACCTGGACATCCAAATACAATTCTCCCGATTATGCCTCTGGCGACGACGAAAACCAAGCGGAAAAAGCCGCCGATCCTCCACCAAAGAATCCTTGGGAAGACTATCAGTACAGGCAACAGAAATCAAAGGAGAGAGCTGAGGCACGCGCTGCAGAAGCTGCCAGCTTAGATGCTATCGAGCCTGCAGCTCCAGCTACCGAACATTCGGCTCCTCCAGCTGAGGCTAAATGAGATTTTCAACTTCCGTGGTTTTATTCTTATGCGCACTTGTCTATGCGCAACAAGATACTATTACCATGGACATAGCGGTTTCAACCGACAAGACCTTGCCTATAGGGGTCATAAATTTTGAACTCGACAAAAGCGACTGGAGCAAACTTGAAGAACTCCCGCAAAAAACTCTTGCCAGAGATTTTGAACTCAGCGGCCGTTTTTCCGTAGTTGAATCTGAGCAATACAATCTGTTCAAACTTTCGCAAGGACGCGCAAAGCATTACGTGACAGGCAGACTTTCCATGAGCAGCGGACAGGCAAGGCTGGAGTGCAAGCTCTATGCAACAGCTTCCAAAGAAGTGGTTAAGGGCTTTGTTTACACAAGTTCCGTAGAGCAGATTCGCACATCGCTGCACAAATGCACAGACAACGTTGTGCATCAGCTCTGGGGCGTTAAAGGCTTTGCTTCCACTCAGTTGGCATGGGTTCGCAAAATAAATGACAAAAAACAAGTTGTTGTAGCTGATTACGACGGTTTTCGCAGAAAGCAAATAACCTCGCACAACAGCGTAAACTTTATGCCGGCATGGAGCCCGGACAACTCAAAAATATATTTTACAAGCTTGAGAAACGGCAGGCCTCAGATTTTTGAAAGAAACCTTGCAGGCACCACAGACAAACTGCTTTTCCCTAATCTGGATCAAACTTTTAGCCCAGCGGCAAATCCGAAAGACGGGGCTTTGCTCTTTTCAAATGTAGGGCAGAGCGGCGCGGATATTTGGCAAGGCAACCCGCAAACAGGAAGCGCATCCAGGCTTATCTACACGTCCAGCATAGAGGTTAGCCCGTCTTGGAGCCCGCATGGAACAGCGTTTCTGTTTTCAAGCGACAAGGGCGGGCAACCGCAGATATACATGGCATTAAGAGACGGCAGCGATGTTCAGCGAGTTTCTTTTTTCGGCAAATACAACGAAAGCGCAGTTTGGTCTCCGGATGGCGACCGCATAGCTTATTGCTCAATGGATGGCGGAAAACTGAATATTTACACGAGCGACATAGACGGCAACAATGTCCAGAAATTGACATCCGAAGGCAATAACGAAAAGCCGACATGGTCGCCGGATGGAATGTCCATAGCATTTTCAAGCGATCGCTCTGGAAGCTCGCAAATCTATATTATGCGTCGGGATGGCAGTGGTGCCACCCGCATAACAAACACAGGCGAAAACACTTCGCCTGCATGGTCAAATCTAACCAAAGGAGGAATCCCATGAAGACGATAGTCAAAGTTCTAGCAGTCAGCGTAGCACTTGCTCTTTTTGCTTGCGCAAAAAAGAAAGAAGCCGTAGAAGTTGCACCGCCGCCGCCACCGCGCGTTGAAGCGTATAAACCGCCACCGCCAAGGCAAGAAGCTCCAAAAGAAGACCCGCTGGAAGCAGAGCGCCGTCGCTTGGAAGAGCTTATGAACAAAATAATGTCTGATGACATTTATTTTGAATATGACCAAGCTACTTTAACTGCCGCGGCAAAAGACATTTTGGTAGAAGTAGGCGATATTTTAAAGCGCGAGGCTCGCTTCGCTGTGTTGACCGAAGGCCACACGGACGAGCGCGGAACCGAATCCTACAACATGGGGCTCGGAATGCGCAGAGCAGATGCTGTCGTCAAATTCTTGACCAGCTACGGCGTTGCTTCCAGTCGCTTGACAAAGGTTAGTTACGGCGAAGAGCAGCCAAAAGTCAGCGGTAGTTCGGAAGACGCTTTTGCGAAGAATCGCAGAGCTGCATTCAGAGTTCAGATAAAACACTAGTTTTATTATGAAACTTCTTTTTTCTCTATTTTGCCTTGCTGCGTGCATAGCGCTTTCCTCTTGTTCAAGCGTCACTATGATGCGAACAAAGGAAATAAAAAACGCGTCTGAAAGCACGGCGCTCTCCATCAACAAGCGTTTGGATTCGCTCGCTCTCGTTATAGATTCTTTGAAACTTTCGCACTCCAGATATTCGTCTCGAATAGCGGCGGATCTTACGGAGCTCAATTTGAAAATCAACGAACAAGGCGATAAATCCGAAGCGCGCATGGAAGAAATCAGCAGGCGTTTGGAGCTTATTTTGGCAGCAGTGCAGCGGCAAAGCGTTGTAACAAAAGCTAAAGCGGCAGGCTCGACCGAAAAAGTCGTATCAAACAGCAGCGAGCTTGAAGCTTTGTACAATGCATCCCGTTCTGATTATCTCAGAGGCGTATATGGCGTGGCTTACAATGGCTTCAAGCAGATTTACGAAACTGCGCAGACAGGCGAGTTGGCGGAAAACGCTTTATACTGGATGGGGATGTGCATGCTGGATGCTGGCAAAAAAGAAGAAGCCAAAACTATTTTCAGAGGTCTTTTGGAAAAATACCCTCAAAGCATGAAAGTTTGCACAGTGGAATTCAAGCTTGCGAGCATGGCAGAAGATGCCGGCAACAAAGCAGAACAGAAGGCTTGGCTGCAAAAGCTTTTGGGAGCGGAACAATGCACATCAAGCAACGAGTTCCAACGCGCTGCGGATATTTTGCAAAATTCGCTTAAACCATAAGCTCCTGACCCATAACCACTTCTTTGCCCTCCAGTTTGGCAAAGAGTTCTTTGGTTCTTTGCAATATAACCCTATTGCAAACAAGGATCACGGTGCTTCCCATTTCAAAACGTGCAATTTCCTGCCCTTTTGTATAAGGGTATGTTTGCTCGGCTTCCCATTTTGTGAAAATGGCTTTGCGACTTGCAGGTGGAGGCATGGAGTTTGCAAACCAGTCTTTTTTATAGTCAACGGCTATGCGGCCTACATTAGTGGCTCCAACTTTAACCAGCAAAACTTCGCCGCCGTCATAGGTTACGATATGCGTTATGAGCCTTTCGTTTATTGAAAACAGCCCTTCTATTCTTTCAACGCTTCCAGTATTTACAGGCCAAAGCGTTCCAGGACAATAATAGGCGGCAATCACGTTTCCAGAAACCGGAGAATGTATGCGATGGTAATTGTGAGGCGATAGATATATGGTGGCCCAGATACCTCCAGAGAATCTTTTTGCCAGCTCTTTGCAACGAACAAGACTTTCCAGGCTGTAGAACTTTCCTTTTGCCTGCATATATTCCGGATTCTCGTTGGCAAGCATTCCGAACGCTGTCAAGCATCCATCCACCGGGCAAACGACCTCGGCATTGTCTTCTATGGGCCTTGCGTCTTTTTTCAGCTTTCGCGTAAAAAGCTCATGAATATTGGCAAATCCGTTTTTCGGCATTTCGGATTCCATTAAGTCTATGTTGTAATGTTTTGCGAACCAGTGCATGGAAAGTTTGCTGAAAACAGGTATTTTTGCCCTGGAAAACGCCCCAAACGCTCTGCTAACAGCATTTTTAGGCAAAAGCTTCATAAAGGAATAGGCGATGGAATTCATTGGTGATTATAATATATAAAAACCTTGACGAAGATGCATTTTTTTTCTATATTTGTTAAACATTGCGAATACGCCTTGCAAATAATGCACCTGAACAGACTTTTTCGCTTTTGGAAAGCGATGAGCCGGTTTTGTTCAAGGAATTGCGATTAAAGGGGCCTTTAGACTTTAATTTTGCGGTTTCTAAAGAAAAAGGCGGCTTTGCCGTTAAAGGTACAGCAAGCGGTTCGCAGGAGTTTACATGCGCCAGAACTCTGGAGTTATTTGAACGGCCTTTTGAAGTAGAAGTGGACGTTCTAGTGCTTCAGGAGCAAGGTCTAGCGCAACAAGAAGAGGATGACGGGAGCGAGGATTTTTTTAAAATCAAAGTTCCTGCCAACCAAAGCGAAGCAGATTTAACTGAAACCGTGCGTCAATTGGTTATACTTCAAGAACCTATGATTCCGGTAAAAGAAGAAACATAACAGGAGAGAAAATGGCTGTTCCTAAAAGAAAAACCAGTACTGCTCGGCGCGACAAACGCCGCCATAATTCATTTACGCTGGATGTTCCGGCGATGGCAAAATGCGAACAATGCGGCGCAGTCAAACGCCCTCACAGAGTTTGCGAGGAATGCGGTTACTACAACGGCATCAAACGCATGAAGGTAAAAGAGGGTGCCTAACATTAAAATAGCTCTGGACGCTATGGGCGGGGATTTCGCTCCGGAGCAAGTTATTAAAGGCGCAGTCTCTGCCATCAACGATCCTCAATGCGATTTTGATATTTTATTATGCGGCCCGGAAGCAGCAGTTAAGGAAGAACTTAAAAAGAACGGCTACTCTGGCAATGCCATAACCGTTATAGATGCTCCGGACCTTGTGGCCATGGATGAGTCTCCTACGCAGGTTTTAAAGACAAAACCAAAATCCGGGCTTGTCACCTGCGTTGGTTTGCAAAAACAGGGACTCGCCGCTGCAAGCGTTAGTGCTGGAAATTCCGGTGCAATGATGGCCGCCTGTCTTATGATTTTGGGCCGCGCAGCAGATGTATCGAGGCCGGCTATTGCATGCGCTGTTCCAACTACCAAACGCCAAGCTATTCTTTTGGATTGCGGAGCGAATGTTGACGAAAAAGCTTCCGTGCTTGTTGATTTTGCGCTTTGCGGCAGCGTTTACGCAGAAGCTGTTATGGGCTACGAAAATCCCACCGTAGGTTTAATAAACGTTGGCGAAGAAGAAAAGAAAGGCGGCGAAGTTGTACAGGAAGCTCATCAGCTTTTAAAGCAAGCACCCATAAATTTCATAGGCAATGTAGAAGGCAGAGACTTTATCAAAGGCCATGCTGATGTTGTGGTTGCGCCAGGTTATACGGGCAATGTGATGCTAAAACTCATGGAAGGTTTTTACGAGCTTGCCCATGAGGTGTTCGACGGTGTGAATACAGAAAAAGCCAAGAAGTTCGACTATCTTTGGGATTACAGAAATCACGGTGGCGGTTTGCTTTTGGGGCTTAACGGGGTTGGGATAATAACACACGGCAGAGCCGATAGCGTTGCTATTCACCATTCTCTGTTCACGGCTTGCAAATTTGCAAAGGCCGGTGTTCCCGCAAAAATTGCGGAAAAATTATCTGCTATAAAAAAGGACTAACATGAACGCTGTCATTAAATCCGTTGGCGTGTATTTGCCGGAATTCATCGCAAAGAACGATGATCTTGCCAAAGCAAAGGGCCTTGACACAAACGATGAATGGATAANAAGCCGCTCGGGCATAACCGAGAGNCGTATTTTGCAAGACAGCAATATTTCAACGGCAGACATAGGNTATTTTGCGGCAAAGAACGCAATTGAAAAAGCTGGTATTTTGCCAAGCGATATTGATGGAATAATAGCGGGAACAATGTCTCCAGACAAGCAGTTTCCAGCGATAGCTTGTTATATTCAGGCAAAGCTGGGTTGTGACAGAGCATTTGCCTTTGACATCACTGCCGCTTGCGGTTTTATTCCCCCAGCTCTTAACACTGCAGCTCTTATGATTCGCTCTGGCCAGGCCAAGAATATTCTGGTAATTGGCGCAGAGGTAAGCTCTCGCATTATGGACTGGAGCGACAGAGGCACTTGCGTTCTTTTCGGAGACGGTTCGGGTGCAATTCTGCTCTCTGCAAGCGAAGACGATAAACGGGGTTTTATTGGAGCTGCGCTTGCCGCAGACGGAAATTTGACAAACATACTATATTTGAATACCCTTGGCGCTGAAGATTCTTTTTTGAGAATGGAAGGAACTTCCGTTTACAAACTGGCGGTTTCCGAGCTTGCCAACATCACAAAAAAAGCTTTGGAAAAAGCAGGTCTTGGGTTGAGCGACATTGATCTTTTTGTTCCTCATCAGGCTAATATTCGCATAATTCAGTCCGTGGGCAAGACTCTTGGCCTTTCTTCGGACAAGGTTATGGTGAATGTTGACAGGTATGGCAATACTTCTTCCGCTTCCATTCCCATTGCGCTTTACGAGGCGGAGCAGCAGGGCCGTTTGAAGCCAGGCATGCTGGTGGCAATGCCTGCGATTGGCGGTGGAATGAATTGGGGTTGCGCTTTGTTTAGATGGTAAAACAGGAGAAAATCATGAATAAAACCAGATTAGTTTTAGTAGCAGCGGGTTTATCTCTCGCTTTGACATTCGTATTTGGCTGCGCCAGCAAACCCAAAGANGTTGACAGAGAACAGGTAAAGGGCATCAGCAAGGATGTCGATCAAATGCTNGACGAAGAATAAAGGCTAATAGCTTCTTCCCATGAAAGTTCATTCGGCACATCAGTGCCTGGCATAGNGATTTTGCATAAGTCGCTTATAATTTTTTTAACAGGAATTCCCGCTTTGCGTTCTTTGCAAATTCCTTCCGAGCCGTCTCTTTTGCTCAGTTTTTTTCCATTAGAATCGCAAAGCAAAGAATGATGAAAGAACTGCGGCATTTCTTTTCTTCCAAAAATTTTTGCCAGCGCAATCTGCTTGTCTATAGAATCTTTCAAATCTTCGCCACGCACTATTAAATCCAT
>WQSA01000115.1 GCA_009788135.1 Candidatus Fibrimonadales bacterium | reverse complement strand
ATTCCATATCCATCTGAAAATGAGGAACATGAGTCAGGGAATTTTGTTCGCCTTGTGACAATGGCAAACAATCGCCAAAACCCGGTATTCAGTTACCATTTGCGCGCTGCAGATGATTTGCAATTCTTTATTTGGCAAAAAATGCAGGCAGAAGGCTTTTATTACATATATAAGGAAGGCGTTCGCCCAAAAACCCGCACACGCAAACTGGAAGTTCGCATGCGCCCGGAGCTTTCCAAAACCATGCTGCTATTGGATGCCAAAATTACTGAAAGCCGCGCTAGCGATCAGGTTTTTGATCAGGAAAGCTTTTATCAGCGCTGCTTTGGTTCGTTTTACAGGCAAACCACTGAGCATGAGAGCCCCTTTGTCCGTCTTTGCATAATTTACACCAAGGCTTGGCAGCTTTTGGGCAGGCTTCCGCTTAAAATCAAAGCGGTAACTCCTGGCCAAGGTACTCGCATTGAACCGAATAGGGATAATCCTTTAACTTCAATTTCTTGGCCTGGCGGCAAATTGGAAGATAAATTCGCTTTCCGCTCGGCAATTCGCGATGTGGCAATAGCTCTAGCACTTCGCTTTTGGCTGCACAGCGGCAGCCGGCCTTTCAAAGATTTCAGAACCTTGCAAGAAAACGAGAATGAATTCAACAGTTCTATAGTTCGGTTTATAAAAAGAATTTTAGATGGCGCTCTTTCTAAAATAATTGTTCGGGAATACAAAGACAATCCAAAATTCTTTGATGTTTTGAGGGTTATAGACAACGAAACTGGCGAGACTGTTGAAAGGCGCATTTGGAAAGGTTTCACCAACACCGATGTTTACAACAATATTTTGAACATTATGAGCGAAATGGAGCCCGAATGGCAAAAATGCAAGGGCGGTTTGGACGATATTTGGGATTGACATGGTTTTGATTGTTATTTTAGTACTTTTGCCATTTGTTTTAATTATAAGTGGCATATTGTATTTCAATATTTATTTTAGAAAGCAGATAAAAAAAGACCTTGACCCTGCGCCCATAATAGATATGGCTTATCTGGAAGCAGAAAGAACAAGGCCCGATGATGAGGATTTAGGCGGCGGACCCGAAGAAACAAAGAAGGAAGAATCATGAGCGATATGGTTGGCATGGCAAAAAAAGCCGAAGCTTATTTGGAATCTGCCGGCAAATTGACGGAAGAAAGTTTAAGGGATTATATTCCGAGCGAAAACGAAGTTCCAATTTCTTTGCACAGCGCAATGCGTTATGCGCTTTTGATAGGCGGCAAAAGACTTCGCCCTGCGCTTGCGTTTGCCGCTTATGAGTTTTTTGGCGGAAAACCTTCCGAATCTATTCGCTTGGCCATGTGTTCTTTGGAAATGCTGCACACATTTTCTTTAATACACGATGATTTGCCCTGCATGGACGACGACGATTTTCGCCGAGGAAAACCTTCTACGCATAAAGTTTACGGAGAAGCTGCTGCTATTTTGGCTGGCGATGCTCTTTGCATTTTTGCCTTTGAATTGATTGCCCGCGCAGGAAATGCGGCTGTTGTTGAGGAGCTTGCGCATTCGCTTGGAACCAAAGGGATGATAGGCGGGCAGATTATAGATATTGAATCTGAAGGGAAAGCGGTTGACTTGGCAACGGTTGATTATATTCATTATCATAAAACTGCGGCTTTGATAGAAGCTTCGCTGGTGATAGGCGCTTTGCTTGCTGATGCCCCGAAAAAAGAGTTGGAACTTATAAGGGAGTTCGGCAAAGGGATTGGGCTTGTTTTTCAAATTGTTGATGATATTTTAGACATAGAAAGTTCAACGGAGACGCTGGGTAAAAAAGTTGGTTCCGATATTAAAAAGGGAAAGGCTACTTATCCTGCGGTTCTGGGTTTGGATGCTTCAAAGCAAAAAGCGATGGAACTCTACAGCAGTTCACTTTCGCATTTGGAAAAATTGCAGGGCAAAAACACTGAAACTTTGCGCAATATAGCGGCTTTGATCATAGAGAGAACGCATTAGCAATCCATTTGCCTAGCACTTGCAATTCTTCCATGCACACGCTGTGCTGCATATGGTAAGTGTATCTTTCCACGGGGTTCCCGTTTGCTAGCAGGAACTCAAAAGCTTTTTGGCTTAGCTCTGCAGGCAAAACATTGTCAAAATTTCCATGTCCAAAGAATACTGGGATTTTAGAGTTTACCGCATTCAACGGCATTGTTTGCGCTGTTGGAAAAAAGGCAGAGAGGCTTGCGGCTCCTGCGAGTTTTTTTCCATAGCGAGTTGCAGTGTGCAGAGCGATAACCCCTCCTTGGCTAAAACCTATAAGAATAATTTTTTCTGAACTTATGCCCTTTTCAATTTCTGCGTCTATTAGCTCGTCTATGAGCTTGGAACTTTTTTCAATGCCTTCTATGTCTGGCTCTTGCTCCAAGTCCATGTGGATAATATCAAACCAGGCGTGCATTTCATAGCCGTTGTTTATGCTTACGGGCATTATTGGCGCATGAGGAAAGATAAATCTTATGGCAGCGCCCTGAGGCAAGCCAAGCTCAGGGGCAATGTCTGCAAAATCATGGCCGTCTGCGCCAAGCCCATGCAACCAAATAACCGTGGCATTTGGATTTTTAGCGGTTTCTTTTATTATTGAGCCCAGCATTTTCTATATTCCTCCAATGACAAATTTAGTAAAAATTATCGCTTTTGATTTGGAAACCACAGGTTTGGATGTTGGTAAAGAAGAAATAATAGAAATAGGCGCAATTCTTTTTTCTGTCAAGGAGAGTCGCGGGCGTTTGGTTCCTGATAAGCTGGACGAATTTCAATCGTTTGCAAAACCTTCAAAGCCTATTCCTGCAAGTGCCACCGATACAAATAACATAACAAACGAGATGGTTGCAAATGCGCCTTCCTGCGCATGCGTTCTGCAGAAATTCAAAACCTTCTGCGACAATTCAAATTGCCTTGTTGGGCACAATGCAGAGTCGTTTGACAAAAGATTTTTGAACGTGGCTTATGGAAAATATTCTATTGCCGCTCCAACGCAACCTATTCTGGATACCATAAAAATAGCACGCAACACCAATACGGTAAAGTTCCCTGATTATAAGCTTGGCACCCTGGCTAAAACTTTTGAAGCAAGGCGCGAGATAAATTTTAAAATTGAAGAAGGAGCTATGCACCGTGCAATTTATGACTGCGAAATGGTAATGCACATTTTAGTCGCCTTCTTGCGGGACAGGCTTGCCAGCGAAGAATGGAATGCGCAGGAATTTTTGCAAGCTCTCAAAAAGAAAGACATTCAACAGGATGCGAGCCCTGTAAAACCCGTGAGGCCAAAGGCTACGGGTTTTATTTAGGCATCAAAATTCAACCATTTGAACATAGGCTTTAAAACTGCGTATTTTGCGCGATTCTCTTTGTATAGCAAAAAGGCATCGTAGCTCTTGTTTTCCAAATAGTATTTGTTGATTTCCAAGCCAAGCCAATCTGCTATGGTTATTAGCTCGGTTATTTTGTTAATCAACTTTTGCAGTTTTTCGTTGTTGTCCAGCGGCTGGTTTTGCATTTCCTGAACTCTTGAAATCAGCTTTACCAGGCGCTCAATAAACAACTTGTTTAAAACTATGGACTTTAACGGAACTTTCAGAGAATCGAACTCTTCTTTCAGCTCTTTTATTTTTTCAAAAGCAGAATTGGAATCGTTGTAAAGCGCCTCTATGGCCATCTGCCTTATTTTTATGGTCAGATTGAGTATCATGCTTTGCCTTAGCGGTTCGGCAAGCGAATCAGATTTATCTGCTAGGCAGTCAAGGCATATTCCAAATTTCTCGGAGAATTCCAGCAAGCCTTTGCTGACAGCTGAGAGCTTTATCATCGAATGCATTTCGTTGATTTCTGCCAGAATGTCTTGCGGAAGCTCGTGCATGCGAAGCACATAAGCGTTTGGGTAAAGTTTTTTGAAATTGGTATGATCCAATTCTTCTTTGTCCGCAAAAATAGGAATACGTTTGGAAGTGTTTACAGGCTGCAATACAATTCTCACCTTGCCTATTGAATCGGTAGCTACCAAAACGCTTGCGCTTTTGGTATCGTAGGTGTCTGGGCTTGTATATGTGGCTTGCAAAATCAACTGGTCGTCTTTGCTCTTTATTGAATTCGCTTTTATGTTTGAAGAAGCCTGATGCGGCAGTTTCAAATGTAGTTTTGCAGCTTCTGCGGCTATCAAAATATAGTGCATTGGCACTTTAGGGCGCACGTACTCGGTCCAAATTTCAGTTCCGGTTTTACCTCGCTCATTGGATTTTATATTGCTCAGAATGGTTAAAACGTCGCTTTCAAGCGTGTCTCCGTCTGGCAAAAATTTCTTCAAAAGCTCTATTGCCCTCAAGCAGTAACGCATATTTTGCACGGGTTCCAATCCTTCTATGTCGTTGAAGAACCATCCGCAGCTGGTATAGGAATACAAACAGAACTTTTGCATTTCCAAAAGCGAGAATAAATTTACTTTGTCTTCCTTTTCTGCATACGAGCGGAGCAGTCCAGCGGCAAAATCTTCTTTGCGTTCGGAATTTTCCGGCTCAAGCATAACGTCTATATATTTGTCGCGAGCTTCCCAGCATAGAACATCGCTTATTATTGGGAACTCTCTTTCAAAAATTTCGTCAGCGGTTTCTTTTACCTTGTCAAAAGCCTGTCTTAGAGGCCCTCTCCATTTTTGATTCCAGCCTGGTCCGCCGCCAGTTGAGCAGCCGCAATCTCTTATCCATCTGCCAACGCCGTGCGCGCAGCTCCAGGCAGAGCCTTCACCGTAAGCTCCCTTGAGATGAACTTCAAATTCCGGAGGATTCTTTTCCAAGTACCATCCGTAATTTACGGGAGCAATGTTGTTTTGCGGGCAAAATCTTTCAAATAGCCATGCGGCGCACATATCGCCAAAAGCCTCGTGGTGCCCATAAGATTCGCCGTCTGTTCCTATGGAAATCAGTTGGTTTCCGGTTTTGCTTTTGTTTCTTGCGCCTAAAATTTTATTTCCCAAGCTTGCGCCGTTTTTCAGCAAATGCTCAAAGCTGACCGCAGTGGACAGGGCAGCATCGTAAAAGAACACATCCAAATGCCCTTCGCAGATTCTTTTCCCGCTTGAATCTCTTGGAATTATTCTGTATGGTCTTGTTGTGTCTATGCTCCCATCAGAGCAGTCTGTCCACGGAGCATCGTCTTTGTTCTTCAATGCTTTAAACGACTCTGCCTGTTTTGGAGAGAGAATAGTGAATGTTATTCCTTCTTCAATCAGGGCAACAACCGTATCCATATTTATGGCGGTTTCGGCGAGCCACATTCCTTCAGGTTTTCTGTTGAAGTGGAACATGAAGTCCTGGATACCCCAGCGAATTTGCGTTAATTTGTCTTTTTTTCTCGCAAGGGGCATTATTATGTGGTTGTACACTTGTGCTATTGCATTTCCATGCCCGTTGAGCCGCTCGGCAGAGAGCATATCGCCCTCTTTTATATTATTGTAGATATCGGGTCTTTGCACCCTAATCCAGTTCATAAGCGTGGGGCCTATGTTGAAGCTCATATAACTATAGTTGTTCACTATAGCTTCTATGTGCCCGTTTGAGGCGAGGATGCGCGATGCTCCGTTGGAGGAGTAGCACTGTTGGGCAATTCGCGCATTCCAGTCGTGGTCTGGATGTGCGCTCTCTTGCAGTTCGACCATTCCGGTCCAGGGGTTTTCCCTAGGCGGCTGATAAAAATGGCCGTGTATAGTCAAGTATAGTGGATTTATTCCCATTGAAAAGGTGTCCCGTCTAAGTTTAAAATCTCCGAGCCTTGCAAGCGTTGATAAAGTATTTGCATAGCTTCTTTCACAACATCATCGCGAGATTCCGAAATTGGCGTGAACCATAATTCCGGCTCTTGATTTATGCGCACGTAGCAACGATCGGCTATGCGTTGCATACCGACCATAATTTCTAGTGTGCATTTTACGCCGTTCACTATTACATACCTTATCCAACGAATGCTTGGCATATTTTAAGAATAATATAGAAAAACGAGCTTGGGGTATAAGCTATAATCCCCACATTCCAACTCCATAAACCCACTCCACAACAACGTTCCCATCCAAATCAGTGCGGAAAAGCTGCATTGAATCTGGCAGAACAAGGCGAAGCTTTGCCAGGGTTTCTGGGTGTGGGTGCCCGTAGGAGTTGTATTTACCCACGCTTATGAGCGCCATTTTGGGTTGAACCTGAGCCAAAAACTCCCAGGAAGAAGATGTTTTTGAGCCGTGATGTCCTATTTGCAGAGCGGTAGCGGTGAGCAAAGGTTCAAGTTCCAGAATGTTTTTTTCATGTTTAGCCTCCAGATCAGCCATAAATAAAAAGCTGTTTTGCGAGTCGCTTATGCGCAATGCGCCGTCTTGGAACAGAATTCGGGCAGTCCAGGGCAAAAAGTCTGCGATTGTGTCGCCTCGGGATAGGCTATCGAAGAAAATCACCCTTTTTATGCTGATTTCGCCGTTTTTTGCCATTTTTTCAAGCAGGGGCAGTCCGCCGGCGTGGTCGTTGTGCCTGTGGCTTACAATAACGGAACACAAGGCTTTAATGCCTCGGTTTTGAAGCATGGTATCCAGCCCGGAGCTTGGGGTTCCAGTATCGTAGAGAGAGTTGCAGTTTTTGCTTTTTATTAAAAAAGCAAGTCCTTGCCCAACGTTTAGCATCTCTATGTGGAGTTTGTCCTGTTTTTCCAGTGAACTGGAGGTACAGGCAGAAAGTAGCGCGAAAAGCAAAAAATATTTCCTCATACTACTTAGACGCATTTTAAAGGAAAAATCCGGAAAAAAGTGACAAAAAAAATTAAAATTTACATTTTTCGCATATGCCGGAGATTCTTATGGCATATTTTATGTGTTTGAATTTAGCTTTTTCTGCTGCTGAGTTTATGGTATTTTCCAGGTTTTCAACTTGTATTTCATAAACTTCGCCGCATTTTTCGCAGGTTATATGTTCATGTTGTTTTTTTGTTTTTGGAGCTTCGTAGTGTATATGTCCGTGCCCAAAGTCAACGGAATTCAGAATCCCGGCTTTTTTCATGGAAGCGAGCGTTCTGTAAACCGTAGCTCGGCTTATATTCATCCCTTGTTTGTGCATTTGCGATGTGAGTTCGTCTGCGGAAAAATGCCAAGTTGCTGAAAAAGCTTCTTTTAAAACAATTTCACGCGGCTGCGTGTATAGCAAACTTTTGGATTTCAAAAAATCTTTATAGATTTTTATGGCATTATCCAGGTTCATATATAGAATATAGTAAACAATGATATACGCAGATTTCATGGTTTAGTTGAGAGTTGAGAGTGGAGAATTGAGAGTTAAAGAAATCAAAAAGTGCGTTTTTAAGTTAT
>WQSA01000114.1 GCA_009788135.1 Candidatus Fibrimonadales bacterium | reverse complement strand
GAACCGGCTTTCATCTTTGCATTTATAAAATGCCAGTCTGCAACGCTGTCTGCATCTTCTACCTTTATTAAATCTTCATCTATTTTTGAAGGCTGGCCAAAAGGAATGCTATCATATTTTTTGCTGAAAATCTTTTTTTTGTTTTGATGTATTTCAAGCGAATATATGGACATGGGATTTTCCAAAGGCTCTCGGCTGTAGTCAACTATTTTAACGGCAAAACCAGAATCAAAAGGCGCAGCATCTAAAATATAGGGAGCTATGGTATCGGTGCATTGCATTTTTTTGCATGGATTGAGAGCTAATTTTGAGTTTGAAGTTCTGCGCTCAACGTGCAAATGAGGATTCCCAATGCCGGTGCTTCCGCTATACGCCAAAGTATCGCCTTTTTTAAAACGAATTTTAGGGGTAATCTGCACGGTTGCCTTTTCTTTTGCCAGCATTTCTTTGCGAATTAAAGTATCAATTTTCGGATGAAACTCTGCAAGATGCGCAAACAGCCAAACATACCCGTCTTGAGCCTTGAATCTCATGTAACGCCCATAGCCAAAAGGGCCCCTTGCCGCAAATTCCACTACCCCATTGCTCGGCGCAATCACCGGCCAGCCCTCTTCCATATTTGTTGAAAAATCTATGCCCATGTGGTAGCGAGTTCCCCTGTCTTCGCCAAAAGAAGATGTCAAATAAGCAGTTCTCCCAAGAGGCAGATAAGCGGCCAGGGCTGCCATAGCGAAAAGCAAAACTATTATACCGAATCTGCGACCCAAACTCTGTTTCTTCCGTTTTGTTTTGCATTGTACATGGCTTTATCCGCTTCTTCAATAATGCAACTGTATTCCAAGCCCACATGGGGAATAAGCGTTACAACTCCTATGCTTATCGTAAATTTGGTTTTTTCGCCATTCGAGGTTAAAACCTCCTCTTCTTCAACGGATTTGCGCACTCGTTCCGCAATTACATTGGCCTGATAAGAATTGGTTGCATACAGCAAAACCGCAAATTCCTCGCCTCCAATTCTGGCAATGAAATCCGTGCTGCGCTTAAGGCTTTTCTTAAAAATCTTTCCAGCGGTTCTGAGAAGCTCGTCTCCCTGCCTATGCCCAAAGGTATCGTTGTAATTTTTGAAATAATCTATGTCAATCATCAAAAAGCTCAAATTAACCTTGTCTCTCAGAGCGCGGTTCCATTCCTGCACAATCTGCTTGTCAAAAGATCTGCGATTTGGAATCTGGATTAGACTATCCATAAGCGAATCATGTTCAGCAAGCTCCTTCAGCCTCATAATCTCAGAAACATCGTTGAGCATAAAGAACATTCCGCTATTTGCATCTTCAGACATTTTGTCTGCAAACACATCAAATGTTTTAACTTGCTCGCCAACCGTTACCTTTAAATAACTCTCATAAAACGAGCGCTTTTTCGCCATATCTATAAACAATTCCTTAACATTGTCTTCGCAGAACAACTCCAAAAAATTCCTGCCCACAAAATCATCTGGCTCGCTTATATTCAAAACTTTGCGAACAGACAAACTCAGATATTTTATTTTATTGCTATCGTCCACTAAAATAAGCACGCTGGGAGTTATCTTCATCAATGCGCCGAATGAAGCAAAAGCGCTGTCAATCTCATTTGATCTGCTTACCGCATAATGCATAACCACAAAAAGCACTATGCTTACAGAGCAAGCCAATGCAAAATGAACCCAAACGCTTTCCGTTGCCGGTATATGGCTTGGCAATATGAAAATGCTCAGAAGCAGGTTTATAAACTGGGTTACGGCTACAAAAGCCAAATAATCCTTAATGCTTAAATATGCCACCCCAAGAGCCAAAACTATCATATATACATCGTAAACATATTTAAAGGAATCTACGGCAAGAGACCCGCCTATATAAGAAGCATACATGAAAAATGGAATTATAAAAGGGAGGTTTTTAAGCTTGGTCCTTTTCAAAATCAATACAACCAATATAACAAAACCGCAAATAATCGATACTATGGCCAAGTTTTGCACACTGTTTTCGTATAGCCATTCCGTAACAATTCTAAAAATACAGAAAAGAACCAGGCAAAACATAACTGCATGGTCTGCTCGCATCCTATGCCTCAATTTCAACTGCTCATCCATATGACTGCCATATAATATACATAATTCTGCCAAGCCAAAAACTTAAAAGCCCAAGAATAATCCCCCCTATCACGTCGGAAAGCCAGTGCACGCCGTAATAAACTCTCAAAAGCCCCCAGGTCACAGGCATAAATATCATAATCCATCCAATGCCCGGAGCATCTGCAAAAACCGTAAATCCCACCGCAAGATTGTTCATGGCATGGCCGCTCGGAAAACTGTATTTGTCCAACGGCGGCACGTCCGCATTAACGCTTTTCAGCAATTCAAAAGGCCGTTTGCGGCGAACAGTAAGCTTTATTGCCCAGTAAAGGACAAGGCTAACTAAAATAGCGGGAATCACATGCTTAACGGTCAAAAGCAAAGCCTCCTTCCCGTAAAACAAATAGAGAAACGCTATAACCAAAGTCCATACGTATCCATCACCCAATCGCGTATAAAACCTTAAAAACTTGTCCATGCCATTGGAAAACGAATGCCTTCTCCAAAAATGGAAAAAACGAATATCTAAGTTGCGCATATAATCCTTGCCCCATCCAGCCTTAATTTGGGATTTTCAAAGCTTTTTTTACAGGCTATTATGTCTTTTTTCTTTTTATCCAGTTGTTTGCCAAGTTCAAAATCTCGCAACAGCAGATAAGTTTCTTCCAAGCGATGCAATTCGCTTTCCAAAGCCGAAATTGCCGGTTTTTCCATTTCCGCTGCTATTTTTTGAGCCTGTACCTCCAGGGTCTTTTTTGCTTTCTGAAATAAATTCTCCAAATTCGAGCACGGAATATCCAAACCGCAAGAATTTTTCAACTCATGGCAATCATTAAGAATTGCAATTTTTCCATCGTCATCCAATATTACTGTCAAAAATTTTTCGCCTATTAAATTATTTATTCCCCAATGCGCATTTATGGAAAACTCCAAAATGAAATTGAATTGAACAAAAAACTTGCCAGGAGGAATCTGGTCGCTAGCAACGCAAGCCGTGTTTCCAAAATCTTCGCTCAGTGCTTTGTCTAAAAGTCTTTGCATAATGGGATGTTCCCAATGGAAAAATCCTATATTTTCGTAATTCAAAGCCGTTTCCCTTTCGGTTACCACAGTTGTACAGCAGCCATCGGACTCCGATATTTCGCCGTTTTCCGAGGAGCGGGCATTCTCCACGCCCAAAAGCGTTGCATGCTCAGGCTGCTCAGGCATGCCCCTTAGAACAAAACTGCTAGGATAAATGCCTTTTTGAACATCTATGTCCAATCTTTCCAGCATATCGAATGCAAAAGGCAAGAGTTCCCCGTTTGAGTCCATTTTTAGAGCTTCTGCAAGCAATTCCTCGGATACTTTCTTGTTTTGCGAATTGAATTCCAGCAAACGGTCTCTGCCCTCTTCCGCTTTTTCGTTTATCAAAAGCATTTCGCTTTTTCCGCGAGGCAAAAATTCCTTCACAAATTTATTGTATTTTTTTTCCGGATTTTCCAAATAACCCTTTAATTCGTTTTCAAATTTCGCATACATTTCTCCGCCACCCATAAGCGAATGCTCAAAAATTCCCAGAGCCTCGTGATACCAAAGATAAAGCATTTCGGTCTTGCTTTTTTTTGCAAAAGGCACATGAATGTAAATCTCCTTTCCCTGCCCAATGCGGTCCAATCTCCCAATGCGCTGCTCAAGCAAAGATGAATCTTCCGGCAAATCGAAAAGCACCAAATGCCGCGCGCTCTGAAAATTCCTCCCTTCGGAGCCTATTTCGGAAGAAAGCAAAACATTGGGTCCATCGGGCTGCATCCAAGCGGCAGCAGCCTTATCGCGTTCCAAAGAGCTCTCCTCTTCCCTAAACGCAACAGCAGTCCCCTCTTCCAAAATCTCAAGCAAATCCAAAACTGAAGAAGAAGAAGAGCAGATAAGAAGAATTTTCTCTTTCTTGTGTTTGTCAATAAAAGAAAGCAGCCAGGATTTCAAAGGTTTGGACAATGGATAAGTTTTCAAAATTCTCTCAGGAAATCCTTTTACGCTTTTTCTAGTGTTGCGAAACACGGAAGAACCAGTGCCAAGCGCATCTATAACTCGCCTCATCCATTCCGCAGCGGTAAGGGATAAATCCGCTTTTATCGGAAGCCAGCTCCTAATTGGGGATTTTTTCGGAATGTTCTCCTGCAAAGCTTCCCATGAGAGTTCTTCGTCGCAATCCAAAGGAATTTTGGATAAATCTTTTGCCACTTTTTTATAGTTATCCTGATTTTTTTCAAATTCTTCCCAATTGTGAAAACGGGCGTTGTCCAAAAGCCTGAGCCTGTAGAAATAAGCTTCTGGCGCAAGTTGTATGGGAGTTCCAGAGAGCAAAAGCAAACCAGGAATTTTCTGCGAAAGTTCTTCTACTAGAGCGTACTGCGCATTTGCGCCATGCGAAGTTTTAACCAGCCTGTGCGCCTCGTCAACAATTAGCAAATCCCAGCCCGCTTCCAAAACCGCCGTTGCCGCAAAGCGATTGGCAAGCAAAAATTCCAGCGAGCATATAATATTGTCTTGATGCGGAATCTCTTGCATGCAACTCTCGTCTATGCTCGTAAACCAGTGATTGAATCTTTTGCCAAGCTCAATAATCCATTGATTTTTCAACTGTTCAGGAACAATTACCAGAGTTCTTTTTATTCTGCCCTCTGTTTGCAATGCGCTCCAAATCAAACCGCTCTCTATGGTTTTGCCAAGCCCAACCTCATCTGAGAGCATCAACCTTGGCAGAGATGCGCTTCTAAGCGCTCTGAAACACAAATAAAGCTGATGCGGCAACAGCCTTAGCCTTGGGCCAAGCATTCCCCTTGCAATAGAGGATTTCCATATTCCGCGCAACTTTGCAGCACGCTGCCGCAAGCAAAAATCAAAATTTCCTGAAAAATCTTTAGCCTGCAATTTTTCAAGAATGCGAATTGAACTGTCTTCGCTCTGTTGCTTAAAGCCAAGCAAGTCTTCTGAAATGTGTTTGTCTTTGCTTATGTAATATAAAAGACCGTCTTTTTCTGCAATTTTTTCAACAAAAAGCGAAACTCCTTTAATTGAAGTAGCTTTATCGCCTGGTTTCAAAAAGAAACGAATTAACGGCGGCTCGCCTTTTGAATTGTAAATCCTTTGCACGCCTGCTGTGGGGAAAAGCAAAGTAATGGTTCTGAAATCCTGTTTAATAATCTGCCCTACGCCGAGTTCCGGCTCGGCTTCGCTTGTCCATTTTTGTCCTATTGAAAATTTGGGCACTACGTCTGCCAGCCTCTATCAGAAGTTCCTGTTATGCCACGGAGCTTAAGCTCAAAATCCTCAGGATTCGTAGCTGCTTCCGTAGCCGTTTGCTTGGAAATTTTTCCAGAGTTGTAAAGAGCTAGCAAAGCCTGGTCGAAAGTCTGGCTTCTGTATTGCATATTGCCTTCCGCAATTGCAGTCTCTATAAACTCCGTCTTATTTTTATCCATAATGTATTCCGTTATTGCAGCGGTATTCACCAAAATTTCCGCCGCAGGAATTCGCCCGGTAATATCGCATCTTGGCAACAAGCGAAGCGATACAATGCCTTGCAAGCAAGAAGCCAAAAGAATGCGAATTTCATCGTGCTGATGCGGAGGATACATTGAAAGTATGCGGTGAATGGTTTCCGTAGCATTTGTCGTGTGAATTGTGGCAAAAACCATGTGGCCGGTATCTGCGGCGGTAAGAGCTATTTGCATAGTTTCCAAATCGCGAATTTCACCTATAAGCATAACGTCCGGGTCTTGGCGAAGCGCTGCCTTCAAAGCATTTGCATAACTATTTGAATCCGTACCTATCTCGCGCTGCGAAACTATGGCTTTTTTATCCCTGTGCAAAAATTCAACAGGATCTTCCACTGTTAAAATATGGGTGGATACATTTTCGTTTATATGGTCTATCATGGAGGCCAAGCATGTTGATTTGCCAGAGCCTGTTGTGCCTGTAACTAAAATCAAACCGCGTTTTTGAAGAGCCAATGTCAAAACAATATCTGGCAAATTCAAACTTTCAAATGGAGGAATTTTTGAATTTATATGCCTGAACACCACGGCAGGAGTTCCCCTTTGACGAAACACGTTAACGCGAAAACGCCCTAAATCTCGCGCGCTCAAGGCAAAATCGCATTCCTTTGTGTTTTCAAAAATTTCCTTTTGAGTTTGGTTCATTATATCCGCTAAAAAATTTTCCATCAATTGATAAGTGATTTTTATATCGTAGAGTTTTCTCAAATCTCCGTGAATGCGGAATGTTGGGGGTATGCCTATGCGAATATGCAAATCAGACGCCCCATTTTCCACCATTGCCTTTAGCAACTGTTCTATGCGTACATTCACTGCGTTAGCTTGCGGTTGAGCTTCAGCCATCTTTTCTCCTTAATTTGCTTGAGTTTCGGCTAAGTCCAGCTTTGCTTTTAACTCATCGTTGTTCGGGTCGCGGGTCAACAATTCTTTATAAACTGCCGCAGCTTTTTTCGGCAACCCTTGGCTCATATAAATTTCAGCAAGAGTTTCCGTTGGGTTCTGGGTTAAAATTTCGTCCTTTTCAGTATCTACGTCCTTTTTTTTAGGAGTGTATGGTATAAGGTCCGGTTCTCCGGGGGCTCCTGCCAAGAGAGCCTTCATATCACCTGTCAAATCCGGGACTTCTGCTCTGTCTGTTAACTGTTCTTTCAGTATGGCATCTATTTGAGAAGTGGTATCCATAGAAGGGTGGCTATTGGATTCCAAAGCGGGGTCTGTTGGCAGATTTCCAAGCAAAGCGGCCATATCGCCTGTCAAATCCGGGGCTTCTGCTCTGTCTGTTAACTGCTCTTTCAGTATTGCATCTATTTGCGGAGTAGTGTCTGGAGGAGGATGGCTAGTGGATTCCAATGCCGGATTGAGAGGTACATTTCCAAGCAAGGCATCCATATCACTGGTAAAGTCGGGAACATCTGCTTTATCTGCCAACTGTTCTGCTAAAATAGCATCTAATTGTGGAGCTGCAGGCGCAGGTTTAGGGGCAGGTTTAGGCTCTGGCTCCGGTGCTGGCTCTGGCACGGAGGCCTGGGCTAGAAGAGCATCCATGTCGCCAGTATAGTCGGGAACATCCGCTTTGTCTGCCAACTGTTCTGCTAAAATAGCATCTAATTGTGGAGCAGCTGCAGACGCAGGTTCGGGGGCAGGTTTAGGCTCTGGCTCCGGTGCTGGCTCTGGCACGGAGGCCTGGGCTAAAAGAGCATCCATGTCGCCGGTAAAGTCTGGAACATCAGCTTTGTCTGCCAACTGTTCCGCTAAAATGGCATCTAGCTGAGAGGCTGCAGGCGCAGGTTCGGGGGCTGGTTTAGGCTCTGGCTCC
>WQSA01000113.1 GCA_009788135.1 Candidatus Fibrimonadales bacterium | reverse complement strand
TTTTCTACCAAGCCAACTAATTTTTACAACCTAGATGTAATTATTTCTGTCGGTTACCGTGTAAAATCCCAAAGAGGCACACAATTTAGGATTTGGGCAAATAAAGTGCTAAAAGAGTATCTTTTGCGTGGCTATGCCATAAATCAGCGTTTTGAGCATTTGGAAAACCGAGTTTCCGAAACGGAAAAGAAGATTGAGATTTTCGTAAAATCATCTATGCCGCCACTGGAAGGCGTTTTCTTTGATGGACAGGTGTTTGATGCCTACGAGCTTGCCTCCAAAATTATCCGCTCAGCGAAAGAAAGCATAGTGCTTATCGACAATTACATTGACGAAAACACCCTCACGCATCTGGCAAAAAAGAAAAAAGGCGTAAAAGCATTGCTTCTCACCAAAAACACAAGCAAACAAGTAAATTTGGATGTTCAAAAAGCCAATGCTCAATATGGTGATTTTGCTGTAAAACAGTTTACCCAAAGCCACGACCGATTTCTAATAATAGACAAAGGCGAAGCCGTGTATCATATTGGGGCTTCTTTGAAAGATTTGGGCAAAAGATGGTTTGCTTTTTCCAAAATGAACAAGGATTCGGTGGCAAGCATTGTTAGTGCGGTTGGGGAGTTGATATTTCATTTATAGGAGGAAAAATGGGCAAAGAGATTGTAATAGCGCAAATGCACATTGAAAATCGAATATTTACTATTCGAGGCATACAAGTAATGCTAGACGGAGATTTGGCAGAAATGTATCATGTGGAAACAAAAGTGCTTAATCAGGCAGTTAAAAGAAACATTGAACGATTTCCAGAAGAATATCGGTTTCAGCTAACCGAAAAAGAAACCGAAGAAATTCTTGCGGTTTGCGACCGATTTGGTCATTTGGGAGCGCAAAACATGGGCTCTAGTTCAAGGTCACAATTTGTGACCTTGAACAATAAGCGAGGAAAAAACATCAAATACCTACCCTATGCTTTTAGCGAACAGGGCGTAGCTATGCTCTCGGCTGTTTTGCGAAGCGAAACGGCAATTAATGTGAGCATTAAAATCATAAATGCTTTTGTGCAATTACGCAAAATAGTGCAAAACAATCAATTGGTTTATTCCCGTTTGGATAAAGTGGAACAAAAACTGCTTGAAACCGACCAGAAATTTGACAAGGTTTTTAAAGCGTTAGATGCTAATGTTATTCCTTCTCAAGGCGTTTTCTTTGACGGACAAGTGTTCGATGCCTACGAGCTAGCCTCCAAAATTATCCGCTCAGCGAAAGAAAGCATAGTGCTTATCGACAATTACATTGACGAAAATACCCTCACGCATCTGGCAAAAAAGAAAAAGGGCGTAAAAGCATTGCTTCTCTCCCAAAATACTGGTAGACAAGTAAATTTGGATGTTCAAAAAGCCAATGCTCAATATGGCGATTTTGCAATAAAACAGTTTGCCCCAAGCCACGACCGATTTCTTATAATAGACAAAGGCGAAGCCGTGTATCATATTGGAGCTTCTTTGAAAGACTTGGGCAAAAGATGGTTTGCTTTTTCCAAGATGAACAAGGATTCTGTGGCAAGCATTGTTGGCGCGGTCGGGGAGTTGATATAAGGCAGATAGGCAAAAGTTACCTTATTAGCCTTATTGGATAGCTGGCAAGACAAAGAGGGCTACAAAGGGGTGTAAATTTGGGACAAAAAGGAAGTTTAAAAGGAATTTTGTGTAAAGCCGAAACATGAGTTCACCCCTCATAAGTCTTCAAAATGCTCTCAGAAACTTCCCGCTTAGATACTCGCATATCCATAGCCTGTTTCTCTATAAACTTGTGAGCGTCTTTTTCGCTCAGGCTTAAATGCGAAATCAGCAGGCACTTTGCACGGTCTATAATTCTTATGTCTTCAATCTTCTGCTTAAGCTGGTTGTTCTCTTTGTACATACGTTGCAATCTGTGCTGAGCGGATATCGCTAATTTGAGCGTTGTCCAGAAAACGGCTTTGTTTACAGGCTTTGAAATTGTCAAGACTCCATCGTCTTCGCAAATTGCGGATATCGCTTCAAAAAATTCGCTCTTCACCGCAAGAATAACTTGCGCAGCGCTGTTCGAAGCTATGTGCCTGGCAAACTCCTCGCCAGACTCATCTCTGAGCGGAGCGTCTATTACTATCAAATCAAAATCACGCTCCAAAAGTGTTCGCCGAGCCTCTCCGCAAGACTGCACAGCGATAATATGATTGATAGAAGCCGCAAGAAGATTGTCTGCTAAGAAAATCTTGTTCTTCTCAAGGCATGAAACTATCAGAGCTCTATCCACTGTCCCCACTCGGCAACATTGCCAACATATTGTGCAAACAATTCATCGCCGAGAACGCTTTTTGCAAAAGCGCTGCCCTTTGCAAGAGATATAGACTTTTCAAAAGAATCTGGAAGCGGAGTCAGCGACTTTGTTATGCTTTCATCCGCTGTGTATAAATCCGCATCAACGGCGGGCGGCAGTGGCGTTTTGCTCTCAATTCCGTCAAGCCCTGCGGAAAGAATCAATGCAAACGCTATGTAAGGATTGAGCGCAGTGTCTGGAGAGCGCAGTTCCATTCGGACTTTTTCTGCAATTGCTTCTGGAATTCTAACTAGCTGCGAGCGATTTTGATGAGACCAGGATACATATTTAGGAGCTTCAAACTCGCCAAAGCGTTCATAAGAATTTTCAATCGGATTCAAGAACAGAGTTATTTCCGGAGTTTTGGCAAGAATCCCTGCGATAAAACTTTCCGCAATGCTTGAATGCCCGTCTTTTGCATTTTTGAAAACATTAACACCGTCTTTGGTCAGCGAAAGATTTATATGCAACGCATTGCCGGCAGCCTTGCTCAAGGGTTTCGGCTTAAAACTCGCTTCCAAGCCATTGCGTGCAGCGATGGTTTTCACAACTGTTTTGAATGTTTGCAAATTGTCTGCGCATTCAAGGGCGTCGCTGAACTTGAAACCCACTTCGTTTTGACCAGGCCCATGTTCGTGAAGCGAAGTCTCCGGCTGTATTCCCACTTCTTCAAGCGTAAGGCATATTTCACGGCGAATATCCTGCCCTTTGTCTAGCGGTGCTATATCCAGATAACCGCCATTGTCTAGCGGAACTGTACGGTTGCCATTCTCATCCAATTTAAAGAGATAGAATTCGCATTCCGCTCCCATTTTGCAGCTATAGCCTAATTTCTGCGCTCGCTCTACAACCTGTTTCAGCACAAACCTGCAATCTTTGGAAAAAGCGGAGCCGTCTGGATTTCTGATGTCGCAGAAAAAACGCATAACTCTGCCTGGCCCAGGTCTCCAAGGTAGCACAACCATGGTAGCGGGGTCCGGAAACAGCAGCAAATCTGAGTGCACAATATCTCGAAAGCCAATGATAGCATGTGCGTCAAAGGAGATTCCGTTTTCAAAAGCGTATTCCAACTCGCCGGTCATAATCTGGATGCTCTTTTGAGTTCCGAATATATCGCAAAATCCAAGCCGAATAAACTTTACATCGTTTTCTCTGACGAATTCCAAAACTTCTTGCACNGTGCCGNTCATTGANCCTCCTTTTTAATGAGCCGTATANAATTGCTTATACGGATTTTTCGCATTTGGTTTTAATATATAAAACCTGTCTTTCATAAGCGAGCCNGCATCCATGCTAAAATATTTCGCAAACTCCTCAACATAGGGTTCAACTTCTTTCAATTCTTCTGCAGAACATAGCTCCGCAATAACTTGTTCCGGAAGGTTTGCGAGTTCCNTGTTTGTTCTGATAAAAATTTTTCCGCCGTGCATNCCTGTTCCCGTAAAGTTNCCAACCGGAACCTCATCAGTGTCCAAGCCTAGCACAGCTATGATTCCGCCTGCAAGNTATTCGCCCAAAAAGCTGCCGACTTTACCGCCAATGATAATAGCGGGTTTTCGGTCTTTGTATTCTTTCATGTGAATTCCNGTTCTATAGCCGGAGTTTCCCTGCACAAAAATGCTTCCGCCTCGCATTGCGTAACCGAGCGCATCGCCTGTATTGCCATGCACAATTATTTTGCCGTCGTTCATGGTATCGCCAACAGCGTCTTGAGCGTTGCCATTGACTTCAATGGTTCCGCCGTCAAGGTAGGCTCCCAGAGCATTGCCAGGAGTTCCGTTGATGGTGAGCGTTTTTCCATTCATGGCGCTGCCTATGAATCGCTGCCCGTAGCATTCGTTTATGCAAACGTCTTCAGCGGCGGTTCTAACCATCTGGTTGAGTTCCTTGAAGTCAAGGTTCTGAGCCGAAATCTGTTTCATTTTTGTCTCCGTTGCGTTAAAATAAAAAAAGCGAGTATTCTCCTCCTTAATGGTGGAAAACACACGCCTTTGTGCATGGTTATAATATAGAAAATTTTCGCTGGATTGTCAAGTCTGAACAAAATTTCTATATTTTACCTAAATTCAACTGGAGCCTCTTTATGAAAATCAGAAATCTTCTCGCAATTGGCCTTTTTGCCTCTGTTTTGACTACTTTCTTGGGTTGTTCGGATGGAGGAGATGCTGGTGCTGCCGATGTGACTGGTTTCCAGATTTATTTAGATGGCGATTCTAAATATAACGGAAGTGGAGTTATTAGATTGGAAGTTTATGGTTCGAAAGGGTATGAATATATAGATATCGGAACCGTAAAGGATGGCATAGGATCATTGGACTTTTCTATAACCATTCCCAGCGAATATCATCAAACTCCATATAAAAATTCTTTATCAATTTCTCCTCCAAATGCAAAAGGAGTAGAGGCATTTTCTTTTTACTTGATAAGCGGCAATATGGCTTACGAATTGCAACAGAGAAATGAAAATGAAACGGAATATGTATTTTTCCTGTATGTTCCTCAGCGAGTTACTGTTAAAGGCACAGAAACGGAATATGGATTTTTATTTGAATTTGACATAAACGCACAACAGGGCTGGAATGCAATATATAATAAAGTGACTCGTACCAAAGAGATATACAGCACAAATCCAAGCACGGTTAATTTAAGCAAAATGAACTGGATTATGAGTTATGAGGGGTCAGCGAACGGATTTGGCGGACCCGAAATCTAACCCAGCTTCTCCTTTCTCACTTCTCTCTTAAACGCCATAAGGCCAGGCTTTTCGCACACCAGCGCAAAGTCTATGGAATCCAGAGCGGTTCGCTCGCGAATCAAGCTTGTGTAAATGCCTGCTTTTTCAACATTGCCTATTAGAATATAGCCGTTCAGCTTGTTGTCGCTATAAAATAAACGCTTGTAATTGCCGCTCTGCACATCGCCTTCGGAATACACTTCGCCAACATAGCTGCCGGCAGTGATAATATGCAAACCGAAAAACCCAATCGCATTCATCGGAATGGACTTATCAAAAACTTTCTCGCCGCCAGCCATGTTCACTCCGGCGCACTCGCCCTGCATATAAGCATTGGGCAAAATCTGAGGAGACTGTGTGCAATCGCCGGCAGCGTAAATATCAGGAGCAGAGGTTTCTGACTTCGTATTCACAACAATGCCACGCTCAATCTTTGCAATGTCCTTCAAAAGATCCGTATTCGGGCGAACGCCAACCGCAACAACGAGAATATCAAAATTTGCATCCTTGTCAAAACCAGTTCCAAGCTTGAACTCAATCCCCTGAGCCTCAAGATGATTCTGAACAAGTTTTGCGCCGTCCTCATCCAAAATGCTTGACAAAATTCTCGGAGCAAGATCAATCACCGTGATATGGGCAACTCTTTTCAAAATGCCTTCAGCGCACTTAAGGCCAATAAGACCGGCACCGACAATCAGAACTCGCTTGTTTTTATCCAGCACTTTTTCCAGTTTTTTCGCATCGTCAAGGCTTGCGAATGTGAACTTTTCCTTAGCCTCAAACGGAGGAACAACAGGCGAAGAACCAGTTGCAACAAGAAGCTTGTCAAAAGCAACTCGCTCGCCACCGGACAAAACCACTTCTTTGCCCTTAATCTCCACAACCGTAGCGTTCATCAGCTTAACATTATTTTTATCATAAAAATCATCGCCGCGATACTTCATTTTCTCTTCCGTAGTTTTGCCAAGCAAAAGATAAGAAATAAGCGGGCGCGAATATGTATGGTGCGGCTCGCTGGAAATTGCGATAATCTCGCCTTGCCTGTCAATCTGCCGAATGCCCTCAATAGCACCAACCGCTGCCGTAGAATTGCCTATAATTACGTATTTCATGCTTCTCTCTCCTCAAAAACTATAGCCTCGTTTGGGCAACCCTTTACGCACGCAGGAGTCCCCTTGCACAGCTCGCACTTTTGCACTGCGCCATTCTCCGAAGGAGAAATCGCTCCGTAAGGGCAGCACAGAATGCAGGTGTAGCAACCAACGCATTTGTCTTTGTTAATGGTGATAACTCCGTCTTTAATGGAAAGGGCTCCAGTGATGCAACCCTTCACGCATAAAGGCTCGCGGCAATGCCTGCAAGAAACTGCAAAGCTTATGCCGTCTTTTTCCTCAATCTTTATTCTTGGATTAATTTTAATGTCTTTAAGCGCTCTGGCCATATCCTTTTCGTTGGTTTCGGCGAATGAGCAATAATACTCGCACAAATGGCAACCCAGGCACCATTTCTCGTTAACATAAACTCTCTTCATATCCATATCCTCAAAACAAAAAAAGCGCGTGTTCTCCCTCTTTATAAGGAAAAACACACNCCTTTGTGTGATTTGCCATAATATAGAAAATTTTAGACAGCCTCAACTACAAGCTCGCCAAAATTCAAGCAAACATCCCCGCCAATTCCAAATCCATTCGTTCCGCATTGTTGTACTGCGGCAAGTCTTTATGCAAACTCTCCCCTATGCTGACTATGCCAAAATCCAGATTTTTGTAGTTCCAGTAAGAAAATCCAACATCGGCCTCTCGCAGCAAAGATGTGAAATCTCGCAGCCAGCCCAGTTGGCTCTGCCTTTCAACCTGCACATAAACTCCGAACTCATTGCACGCTACCGGAACCTTATATTTTGCTCTGAATTCCAAAGCGTTTTCCATAGTGCCATACAAGCGATTTTTGTCCCATGCGCCATCTTCTATTTGCAGCGTAATCGACATTTCCCCGTTTTGCGGCGGAGCGTAAGTGCCTGGCCATGAGCGGTTTTGATGAAAATATGGTTCTGGTATCCAAGCGGCATTCTGATGCGTGAAAATTACAGGCTGATAAGAATGGAAACTGTACAAAACATTATCGTCTTCAAGCGGAGTTAAATTTTTGAATTCAGCTGGATTGTTCCACTTATTCGAGCCAACGACAATCGGCGCTTTTGGAGCCGCTTTTCTTATATGCCAAAAAAGCTCGTCTTTTACGGCGTTCCAAACTTCTGCGCTTGGCGCAACCGGTTCATTCAGAATTTCAAGCAAAATTCCATTTTTGCCGCCATAACGCTCCGCAAGCACGGACCAGACTTTTTTCGCATCGCTTCTGCACTTTGGGTCGGTAAAAAAGGGTTGCGCTCCGCCTAACGTTCCCTGATGAAAATCGTGCCCGGG
>WQSA01000112.1 GCA_009788135.1 Candidatus Fibrimonadales bacterium | reverse complement strand
GGCGGTTCAGGGATTTGAACCCCGGACCTGCGGATTATGATTCCGTCGCTCTAACCAACTGAGCTAAACCGCCGTGTTGCAATAATTTAGAAAAGTTTTGCAAAAAAAGCAAGGGAAAAACGAAAAATCCTGTTAAAAAAGTGTTAATATTCTTGGAAAACAACATTTTTTTGAAAAGTTTCAAGTCTCAATGTTAATAAATAGATAGTTTTCAAAAATACCTGTTAATAAAAAAATAGAGTTTTGCAAGCCTATTTTAATGAAAATTTAAGCATAATTCTATGTAAATCAGCATCTTACAAGCGTTTATCAAGTTGCCAACATAACCTTTTACCTATTAATCGTTTTCTTTTTTATTAAAAATATTATATAAGAAGAAGACTTGGATCCTAACAAAGCTTGCAAAACAACAGAAAAAACAAAAAACAAAGAAGAAAAAACAGCAGAATAAACCAATAAATACACTAAATTCGCATTTAAAAGCCAATTATTGAACAATTTTGATAAATAAAAGCCTAAAGGCGCAAAAATAACCAAGGCTATAATAGCCACTATAAAATCCTTTGCAAAAGGCTTGCACCCCTTGCTTCCCCAAAAAGACAAAAGCATTATCAATTGAACGAATGAACAAACAAAGCTCACTATGGGCACGGAATAGATTCCCATTGTTTTTGCAACAGGAGCGTATAAGAACAGCGATACGGCAAAAGTTAAAGTATTTATTATTGTTGGCAGCCACATTCTCTCCATTGAATAAAAAGCCCTTATCAAAAGAGCTTGGAAGCAAAGCCCTATGCTCGCTGGTAAATAAAACAAAAGCAAGTTGTTTACAAGAATAGAGCTTTCCTGTGTAAAAGCGCCTCTCTCAAACATAATTCTCACAGCAGGCAAACTTACTGCAGTCAATGCGCAGATTGCCGGAACAAGAATTGCAAATATTTTTGCCAAATCACCCCATACCTTTTCATTCAAATCGCTGTTTTTGTTCTCTTTGAACATCCTAACCATATCTGGATACTTTGCAGCACCAACGCTAAATCCAAAAACTGCTACAAGAGTGTACATCAACCTGTAACTATAATTAAGACTTGATATTCCGGCAGTTCCAAACATGGAACCAAAGCTGCGAATNACAAATTCCAATGCNAACATAGAGCCTGCACCCAAGACCATTGGCAATAAAAGCTTTAATGTTTTAATCAATTCTGAATCTGCAGGTTTGAATGCAGGAAAATATTTTACTCCNCCTCTATATGAGCCTATTATTTGTAAAATGAAGAAACCTANAAANGCTCCGATTGGAACTCCCCATGCAAATCCTACTACACCGTTTTCTCTGAAAATCCATCCAAAAAACACTACGCTTGTATTATAGATTATGCCTGTAAGCGAAGGTATAAAGAACTGTTTTCTGGCTTGCTGAGCGGCTATTAAAAAACTTCCTGCAAAAAAGAACATCTGAGCTGGCAAGATTATTCTGCCGAAATGCGTTGCAAGCGCTAAAATTTCTTCGCTTGGAGGCGCAGCGGTTAATAGNAGTATCAATTCACGCATAAAAATAAATGCAGGAACAGCNANAATCAANAGGAATAAACCTAAAACGTTGAATATGTTGCTAAACGAACGCCAGCCTTCATCTTCGTCCTGTTTGAGCAAGTGCGTTGTGAACAACGATATGAAAACGATTGACAGGAACCCTGTGCCTATAAGATGGTTCAGAATGTCTGGAATCATAAACGCTAAATCTAGCGCATTCTTCTGTTCATTAACACCAGCGATATTGGCAAGAAGCATTTCACGCAATACGCCGAGCACCCGGCTTGCGAGCAAACTTGCAGCTATAATTAAGGAGGCTTTATTCATTTTTAAAGGAAAAGATAGTAAAAATTGGTAATAAAACAACTTTTTTTTTTTGAAAACCTTGATTTCTTTGTAAAAAAAATGTATATTTACATATGACAGAAAAAATAATTGAGGTTTTATGAATACAATTAAAAAACTGCTTGCAGTCTTCTTCTTGTCTCTTTTTGCTTGCGGAGACCATGAAGTTAGTAGCGGTAATAGCAATTATAGTTCATCAGAAATTTCAGGTTTATCTTCTGGTTTAACTCCTAGCAGTGGCTCAATTAGCGTTCCAACAGACAATTGCAATCCAAAAGCAGACCCTGCAATTGAATTTTGCTGGACTGATAAGAAAAAATATTCGCTGTGCGGAGGAAAAAAGTATAACCCAGACGAAGAATTCTGTTCCGATCAAGACAATAAAGTTTATACAAAATGCAATGGCAAGCGTATAGATGATACCCGTGTGCATTTTTGTTTTAACAACGATATTGTAGAATTTTGCGATGGGCAACGATATGATCCAGATGAAGAATTCTGCGGTGCAAATCACGATGGCAATTTTATGGTTTATACAAAATGCAATGGGCAAACTTACAATATTTTTGAAAAGTTCTGTTTTAATCATGATCTTTATGACAGAGAAGAGGGCATAAATACTAAATCAGTATGCGGAATGGTAACATACTTTACTGCTACTCATTTTTGTTTTGAGAACAAAGTCTATGAAAAATGCGGAAATCATAAATATAATCCTGTAACAGAATTTTGTTTTACCGACAAGAAATTTTATGAAAAATGTGGTGTTAATTGGTATGATCCTGTTGAGGAATTTTGCTTTGAAAAAGAACCTTATTTGAGATGCGAAAAAACAGTTGCAAGCAATGGTAAAACTTATAATCCTTTGATGCAATTTTGCGATGAAAATGGACTTATTGATTTGTGTGGAGGTAAATCATATAAGACATCAATGCAATTCTGCACAGGCTTTAGACTTGAAGATAAATGCTACAGAGGCGGCGTGGTTGATGAATATGATCCTTTGACTGAAATTTGCGTAAAAAATAAAATACTTTCTAGACTTACGTCAGGTTCAGATATATTTATTACGGAACAGGGTGAAAAACATAGGCTATGTGGTGAAAATGAAACATACAATATAGATACTCATTATTGCGAAAATAATTCAATATTGGAGTTATGCGGTGGCCGCCAAATACCGAATAGGGGAAGCCAATTTTGCCTTAAAGACCCTGACACGCAAACGGAAACCATAAAAGATTTATGCAGGAAATATAATGGTTTAGATGATTTTGGACGGCCGCTAAACTCTTACTCAATTTATAATTATCGTCAATTTTGCAAGGATGGCGCAGGAGTTTTTCCGAAATGCGGCGATAATGAGTATGAGCCTAATACAGACGTCTGCTGTCAAGAAACTCGACCATACAATCCTTCGATAAAAGGATGTCATGATGATGGCACAATTTATGATCTTTATGATTATTGCGTTCCTGGAGACCTTGCTACTAAATACGATCGTTCCAAACAATTCTGCTATAATGGCAAGCCTTGCGATTTGTGCGGAGACAAAACATATAATCCTGATGCTGAATTTTGCTGTCATGGAATGCGCGAAGATAAACGTGGCACTAATTTCTGCTACAATGAACAACTTTATCCAAAATGCATAACGCCTGAAAATCCTGATGGGCTATATAATCCTGAACAGAAAGGCTGTTTCGCAAGCAACAGGCTATATAACAATTGCAACTTTAGAAATCCAGCAGATAGCAATGGCACAGTTGGAGTTTGCGTTGATAAAACTGTTTTGAGGTGCAAACAGATGGTAGGCGATACATCAAGGCCATATACAGATTATATAATAGATCCTCTGCCGGGAATGAAATGCCAAGATACAACGGGAATAATATCTGGGCCTTACGTGGACAGCGACAGAAATGGCGAAGATTATGGAATCGTTCAAATAGGCCGTCAAATTTGGCTGAGAAAAAATTTGAATTTCCCAACTTGCTCTGGTACCAACGGATGCTATTACAAGTGGGGCGAGGCAATTTGCCCAGCAGGTTTCCAGCCTGCGGCAGATGGCGATTGGAGTGAGCTTATTGCCTATGCTGGAGGAGATTTTGTTGCAGGCGGAAGGCTCAAATCTACAACTGGCTGGACAGATAGCAATGATAATAAGAATGGAACCGATAGCTATGGGTTTAATGCAAAGCCTACAGCCATTCAGTATGATCATGGCGTTGCTGTTAGAGGTACTTTTTGGTGGGCTTCAGGTCCTGCTAACTACAGGAATATTATTTCTGCAGACACAGAAGTCCGAAGTCACCACTTTCTGCCAACAGATAGCGCCTTTGTACGTTGCGTGCGTTACTCGGCTATACAGCCGTAGGGGAGTTTTTCTAAATTCCCCCCATGACTTTCCCTCCGCTACAAGAACAACTCTCCGTGCTTATGCGCGGAGTGCTGGAAATAGTTCCGCAAGAAGAGCTTGCTAAAAAGATTCAGAAATCCATAGATACCGGAATTCCGTTGCGCATAAAGCTCGGCGTTGACCCTACCGCTCCGGATGTGCACTTTGGGCACACGGTGGTTATGCGCAAATTGCGCCAGTTTCAGGATTTTGGGCACCAGGTTGTGCTGATTGTGGGGGATTACACTGCAATGATAGGCGATCCGAGCGGCCGCAACAAGACTCGTCCACGCCTTAGCCACGAACAGGTTATGGAAAACGCTAAGGAATATCAGGAGCAGTTTTTCAAAATTGTGAAAAGAGAGCAAACCGAAATTCGTTACAATGGCGACTGGTTCAGCAAAATGCCATTTGACAAGGTTACCGAGCTTATGGGCAGCATTACCATTGCGCAAATGCTTGAGCGCAAAGATTTCCAAACCCGCTATGCAGAAGGACAGCCCATAAGTCTTCACGAATTTGTGTATCCCTTAATGCAAGCTTACGATAGCATTGTTATAAAAAGCGATGTTGAGCTTGGCGGCACAGACCAGAAGTTTAATGTTTTGAGAGGACGCGAGCTGCAAATAAGAGAAGGCCAGGATCCGCAAATCGGTTTATTTATGCCCATTCTCTTGGGCACGGATGGCGAGCAGAAAATGAGCAAGTCTCTTGGAAATTATGTTGGCGTCAACGAAAGCCCTGATGTGATGTTCCACAAAGTTTACAACATAGCAGACAGTCTGGTTCAAAGCTGGTCCGAGCTTTTGACCGTGAAAAACGATTTTTCAAAAGATATTCTAGTTGCAAAGCGAGAATTGGCTTTGGACATAGTTGCGCAATATTATGGCACAGACGCTGCCCAGGCCGCTGCGGAAAGAGAAAAAGCCATTCACAGCGGAAACGAATTGCCAAGCGATACGCCTGAAATCAAGCTTGCCGCAGGCAGTTACGGGGTTTTGGACTTGCTCGTTTCAATAGGAGCCTTTGCTAGCAAAGGCGAAGCTCGCCGCATGATTCAGAATAGCGGCGTGAAGATAGGCGGGAATATAGTTGCAGATGCCAATGCGCAATTGACTGTGGACAAAGAAATGATTGTGCAGGTTGGCAAGCGCAAGTTTTACAAGGTGTTTACATAACCACCAATTCTGCGTGCAGCGCTCCAGCTTTTTTAATTGCCTGGAAAATAGATATTATGTCGCGTGGCGAAACTCCCAGGCTGTTCAAAGCCTGCGCCAACTGGCCGGCGTTGTTAACCGAAGGCATAACTCTGGTTTCCGTGCGAGGCTCTTGAACATTTATCTGCTGATTGTTCATCATGGCTGTTTGGGCTAAAAGCGGAGTCACTGCGGCTGCGGTTTGGGTATTTGCTACCTGAACCGTTATGCTTCCGTGAGAAACCGCTATTTCGGAAATTTGAACATTCGAGCCGCTCACTACCGTTCCGGTTTTTTCGTTCAGCACAACACGGGCGTTTGTATTGGGGTTAAACTCTGCGCTTTCTGCACGAGCTATGAAAGACATATAATCGTTGCGCATTGATTCTGGCACGTTCACGGAAATTGTGGAAGCGTCTTGCGCCATTGCCGAATTTGGGAAAATCTGATTTATGGCATTTGCCATTTCTACTGCGCTTGTGAAATCCGGGTCTGAAAGCACCCAGCGAAGCTCTCCAGTTTTTAGGTTTGCGCTCTCTATTTCTTTGTACACAACTGCGCCGTTTGGCAGGGTTCCGGAGAGCGCATGGCCCTTTTTAAAGCTGTTTTTGCCGCTTCTCGCAGATATTCCGCCTAAATTTACCGAGCCCTGAGCTTGTGCGTAATACTCGCCGTCTGAGCCTTGAAGCGGAGCCATCAGCAAAGTTCCGCCTTCCAAAGAGCGAGCATCGCCCATGCTGGAAATGGAAACGTCTATCTTTTTGCCTGGCTTAACGAATGCCGGCAAAGTTGCGGTTACCATAACTGCGGCCACGTTTCGCAAACGCATATCTTGCGGGTTAACCACAATGCCCATCTTCTGCAGCATATTCGCTACCGATTGAATTGTGAATTGCGTGTTTGCGCCATCGCCTGTGCCGGCAAGGCCAACTACAAGCCCGTAGCCTACCAGCTGCTGCTCGGAAATGCCTTCCAGCGTTGCCATGTCCTTGACTCTTGCGGCGTTTGCTTTGGATGCCAGCACTGCCAGCAAGATGCAAATTACGGCGGCTACTTCAAGCCAGCCTATTTTGTATCGTTTTTGGTTGTCATCATCTATCCGCATATCAACTCCTTTTTTTGATTGCTTTTAGAAAATCCAGTTGAAAAATCTTGTTAAAAGTCCAGGTTTTTCAGCCTCGGAATTAGTTCCGCTTCCAGAGTATCTAATTACAGCTTCTGCTATTTTATAGCTATAAACGGTGTTATCCGGGTTTATGTCGTCTGCCCTTATTGTGCCGCTAACTTCCAAAATTTCCTCTTCATTGTTTATGGCAACGATCTTAGAGCCTTCAATTAGCAAATTCCCATTGTCCAAAACCTCTATTATGCGAGCTGTGACCGTAGCTTTCAATTCTCCATTGCGTGCGGTTGCCCCTTTGCCGTCGTAGCTTATGTTTGCGTTGCCGTTTACTCCAAAATTGGGGAGCCAGCTGAACAATTTGCTGCCCGTGGATTTCTCCTGCCCAATGCTTATATTGCTGTTTTTATCTGTTTCTGTGCGCGTGTCGCTACCTGCCTTTGCGGCTTCCATAATAAGGATAGTGACCACGTCTCCAGCCCTTTTGCCTTTTTTATCGGTATAAAGGTTGTTCCCATAGAGTGAAACTGGGGCTGAGAAGCCATTTGCAACCAGGAGTAAGACGCTGAAAAACAAAGAGTTAAGTTTCATGCTTAAGAGTCATGCAAAAACCGTGCCAAATGTTCTTTGCAATAAACTTTCCCCCAGCCAACTACTCCAACTTGGAATAGTAAAATGCATTTTTTATGTCTTATTTTGGCTATGAACTCCGTCTAAGTAATATGAACAAAAATAGGAGGTTCATTTTATGGTTGAAGAAGATGAGTACAAAAACTCTACTGACAAGAACCTGGTAGAGTTTGCAAGAGGCATTTTAGCTGGCGATAGAAAAAACGCCACACAAAAGCTATATGTTATAGGTGAAGTTTCAAATAATGCTGCGCAGGACATTGAAAAGCTTACTGGCATAAATGTTTCTGGGTTTGAACACGTTATTGACGGTAGCCATATTGGGCATTACGATAATAGGCATGGAAAGCATGGACAAGCTGACCAAAGCATGAA
>WQSA01000111.1 GCA_009788135.1 Candidatus Fibrimonadales bacterium | reverse complement strand
TTCCGAAGTAAAACTGCCCTGCGGACTGGAATCCGTAGTTTCCGCCGGCCAAATAGACTTCGTTCAAGTAAAATTCCAGGATTTCTTCTTTGGTATAGGTTTTCTCTATGCGAATGGCGGTCATCACTTCCCGTATTTTGCGGGTAATTGAACGTTCGGGAGTCAGGAACAGGAGTTTTGAGAGTTGCTGGGTCAGGGAGCTTGCTCCCCTCATTCTATTTCCGGTTCTAAAGCTTTCTATCACAGCACTTGGAATAGCCAGTGGGTTCATTCCCCAGTGCTTCCAGAATTTGCGGTCTTCTGTTGCTACAACTGCATTTTTTACCATAGCCGGGATGCTGTCTATTTGGGTCCATATTCTTTTTTCAACATAAAATTCATGAACCAATAGCGAGTCTTTGTCGTATATTTTCGTGATTAAGCGAGGTTCTATGGTTTCAAGTTTTTCAAATGACGGCAATGTGGGAACCAAGCTATCCCAAACTATTTTAACAGCCACAGAGCACAAAATTACGGGAAGCCCGAAAATGAGAATCCACAGCAGCTTTTTTTTGCCCAGATGCTCTTCTTCTTTAAAATCTTCTTCGTCTTCGTCATCATCATCTTGCATAGAGGGAATATAGTAAATGCCACTGTTGCCTTGCTAAATGTTACGGCTACCCATCCAGCTATTCCAAGTTGGAATAGCAAAACGCATCTAAGCACAAGGCAACAATAGGGCTTTAGTTGGCTGAAAGGCCGAGAAATCGGAAGATTTCTAAGGTGACACCCGGATTCGAACCGGGGAATCACGGTTTTGCAGACCGTTCCCTTACCACTTGGGTATGTCACCGAAAGCGTTAAATATAGAAAAATTTTTTAAATTTGTCAAGTTCAAATGTTAAAATTGCCTTCATCATTGCTTTCGCTTTGCGACATATCTTCGCTGTGGATTTATGAGAATCTCACGAAGATTTTACGAGTTGGAGAAGAAGGCGGCAACACTTGCTTTGGGCTCACAATGCGCATGCACAAGGAGCTTGTTAAGCTGGGTTATGCACCAAAGCTTTTGCTTGGGCACAAGCGGCATGTAAAAAATGCNCACTGCGCTCTGAGCATTATAGACANCGGAACAGAACTTTTTTTAGATCCTGGCTATTTGATTTTTGATCCTTTGCCNATTCCTCCAAANATTCCTCAATTGAACAAAATTACATTTCCATTGCAACCAAACTGGGTTCGTCTGGAGCGNGAAGGCGATANTCTTTGCCTTTGGACCGGTGTTGCAAACGAGCCTGCAAAATTTCGCTTTTATTTTCCGCTAAGCGGCTGCACAATGCAGGAGTTCAATTTAGCTTGGGAAGAGAGCTATACAGGCGAATCTATGAAGTATTTGGTTTTCAACAAACTGGACAAAAAAACTTCCACTCAATATTACTATCAAAACGGAAAACTTTTGATTAGAACGCCCACAGGCTCAACGCAGCAAAAAATTGAAGCAGCAAAGCTGTCTGAAATGTTCGGTTTAAACAAGGAATTGCTAATTCACTTCCCATCGCCTTGAATAACTACCGGCATCGTCACTGCTTTCTTATCGGTTGATACAACTCTTGCGATGTACATTTGTTTCGCAATATTTCCAACCGGCAATCTGTGCATTCCTTCGTTCAAAATGCCGCTGTTGAGAACTGCTATTCTTATGCCTTGCAAATTGAACAACTCCACTTTTTGCGCGCTTATGCCATTCAAGTTTAATTCCAAAATGCCTCTGCTCGCTTTTATTGATATAGGCGCAATTATTTTGCCGATTGACGGTTTCGCTTTTGTCGTGTAATTGTCCCAACCAGGCATATCTTCCAGCGTTATCACATATTGATGGTTCATTATGTGATTCCAGTCTGCAGTGGTGTTTACCGCTGTTGCGAACTGCCCGTTCCAAGACATGAACCATGACCAACCCGCACCATCTGCTACCAAGCTATCAGGATACGGAATAGAACCGTTTTCACTCAGAGCTATGATTTTTTTCGCTTCGAATATCTCCTTGATATTTTCAAAGGAAGATACCAACGAACCGGTGGCTCTTGCCTGTTGATTGTTTGGCGGATAGTAATCGCGGCCAATTATGTCTGCATACTCGTCTCCCGGATACCACTCCAGTTCACGCCCAGATTCTTCGGTGGTCCAAACCCATATCAAGTTGTTCAGATTGTGATGGTTAACCATGCGCTCAAACATCAAACGCCAAAGCTGGGCGCAAGGCTTAGGCCCCTTAGCGCCCCACCAGAACCATGCGCCAGCAGCTTCATGCAATGGCCGCCACAGAACAGGCACGTCTTTGTCAGCGAGTATTTTCAGGAAACCGGCAACCTCATCTATATCGCTCAATAGCGCTTTGTATTCCGCACTGCTTGTGTTAAAACTATCGTAAGAGGAATTCGTAAACGCCTTGGTTAAATCGAATGTTGTTTCTTTGGTGTAGAAAGACTGGTCGTGAGTTGAAATTTTAAGCGGGTCGCGCCAGTGCCAGCAGAATATTGGAATGCCACCCTCATTGAACAATTCCTCGGCCAGCGCAATAGTTGCGTTGTTGTATCCTATAAACCAGTCGCCTCCGCCATTCGGGCGGTTAGCCTGTTCGCCGGTGCCATGCATAAAGTCCAGCCCCAAAAGCGCAGGCAGCTTGCCAGACGCATCATAAGCGTTCTTCATCTCTGGTTGGCTTCTTATGCTGTGCGGTGTGTATCTCCCATCATTCTGCATAACGTTATCCGTCATCACGCCGCTTATAATTTTCTTCTGAAAATTATTACGGATAAAAGAGTACATTTTGCGTGCATTTTCCGAAGCGTTCGGCGTGACAAGCATTGCAGGGGTATCAAACGGTGCCAGCTCATAAGGTCCAACCTCAATATAATCAATGTCCACCCAGCCCCACGAATTTGTTATGTCAAGTTTATTTGTTCCTGAATTAAGCTTTACCTTGCCTGCGCCTTTGAAATACTCAAAAGCGGCCGGCCCGCAATCGGAGCCGTTGTATGGTCCGGTGTTAGGGAAAGTTATTTGCCCAACCTGCGTTCCATTGATAACGAGGTTCTGAGCTTTGGAGTCATCGCAGGTTTGCGAAAATCCTATCCAAATAGTGTAAAAACCAGCCGCAGGCACTGAAATGCTAAAAGAGAGGTCGCCAGCCCTCATCTCAACATAGTAACCGCCAGAAGCGGAGCCAAGAGCGACTTTGGGAGTCATGGTTTCATTGGTAACCACGTCTTCGGCTTCATAGCGAGTGAGATTAGCAGCAGAAGCTGCAACAACAGAGACAGCGATAGCTGCGGCGAGAACTTTCATCATAAAAGATAAGTTAGTAAATTACCCATATGAAAAATTACGTGTGCAAAGGGATGAAGTTAAAATGCTCAATGGGTTCAGAGCAATCGGATTTGGGAGTAATGCATCCTGCGAATCCGGTGCATATGAGCGAAAATCCAATGGCAAGCATTATGGATCATAAACCTATGTCGAACATAATGCCTTTTGGCCAGTGCCAGTCTTTGGCAAATCCAACTGTAGCAGCCGCAACATCTGCCGCCAACGGCAAGTTGCAAAAAATGCCATGCATTCCAAACACCACATCCCCATGGGCGCCAGGCAAAACGGATGTTTTGGTGAAAGGCCAACCCGCTTTGCAGAAAAACGATAAATGCATGTGTGTATGGGCAGGCGTTATTGAGGTCGCTTAAACAGAATTAATTCTTCACGCAACGGACGCTATATGCGAATTTATTCTTTTTTTCGCTATCCATTGAAAATTTCCTGTCGCTATAATTCATTTCGCTTATATAAACAGAAGAGTCTTTGTGCATTGTAGATGTCAACCAAAATCCTTTCTTGCCTATAGCTTCGGGAACTAATACCAATTGCCATTTTCCGTGCATAATCAGGAATTTATCATCGGCTTTGCCGCCTGGAAGCGCCATAAAGCCGAAACCGTCTTCATCGTCATCTTCGTTAAGTATCTTGTGCAAAACATCCCACTCATCCTTAGTTGGCAAATGCCATCCCTTTGGGCAGGCATTATTGGCAGTTTCAAAGTCATACAATCTGCCGTATTTGTCGCAGTTGCTGGGTTTATCAATTTGGCATTTTGAATAACCTGAGATATAATTCAAATTTTCCGCCATCCAAGTTTGTTTTCCTATTTTGATGGTCTTGTATGTTTTCTTGTTTTTTTTGTCTCTGGAATCGGTAAAAGTACCGCCATTGGTTTTTATATAATTCTCTCTCTTCTGGATTTTCTTTGCTTTTTCCTCAACTTCTGCTTTTGTTTTTGTCATCATATCCGCTTCCGAAACGCAGCGTACAGAAAGCAGACGGTCCTTGGAGAGGTAGTTTTTGACAGCAATTTGCGGGCGGGCTGTTATTTGATGCCGGTAGGCATCGGTGCCATCGTGTTCGTCCGCATTCCACCAATAGCCGTGCGTACCAATGCTGGTGAAATTGCCGCCGTAGCTGGAGCCACCAGGCATTGCGGAAAAACCTTGAGAGTTTCCGCACAAACTAGGATTACCGGTACCGAAAGGGCTGCAATCGTCCCAGCCTTCTTTTGCCATCAATTGCAGGTCCTTTATCTTATTCCAGTCTTCAGTTTTTGAAATATACCAGCCTTCCGGGCAAATGCCTTGGTGCTTTTGCTGTATTTGGCTTGAGCAACTGGTGGCATCGCAAGTTGGAGGAAGAGCCATAGCCATAGACCAGCTATACAGCCTGCCGTATTTTGCGCAATTAATCTGATCATTATTGTAACACTTGCTACCAGCAACAATGTAACCCAGATTCTCTGCCATCCAGGTCTGCTCGCCAATTTTAACAATTTTATAAGCTTTCCCGTCTCTTTTGTCAGTAAAAGTAATTTCTAGCGGGGTAGAAACAACATTGGATTTAGCGGGTTCCGCATTGTTTTTTTTGGAACTGCCGCAGCCAAGCAAAAGTGCGAGGACTGATATTAGAATAAGCTTTGTTTTCATATGAAAAATACTCCATGGATGGTTAAATCTTTTGTGTCATGCCGAATCTGAAATTGAGAAGCATGGATAAAACTCCTGTTTGAAAAAAATGATCTTTTGTAATTGAATGCAGCAATCGTTCATTGAGTTTTATGGCGAAATCATGCCCGTAAGCGAGCGTGATAAGGAAATTGTCGCTAAATTTTATTGTATTCTCTAGTTTTAAAAGCAGTCCGGCGCCCACAATGTGCTGCGTGTCAGGGTCATCGTCTCCATAGGCATAAATATAAGAGATTGTGGGCATGAACAACGCTTTTAATTTTATTCGCTCGGTTTTCACAAAGCTCATAGACACGCCAACAATAGGCCAGAATGCGCCATAAATAGAGTTGTCTTCGCCAGGGCTTATAACAAGGTATTCTGGAATCAGCATCATCCAAATGGGAAATACATGCATTTCTTCTTCCAAATTCACATACTTTTTATATTGCTTGGGAATTTTATTCTGATTTTCCTGCAATAGCTTTGGAGTGAGAACTCCATAGAATTTAAGCTGAGCTCCTGTATGCAGCTCTCTGTCAACAACACCCGGAATCCAGAATAAAGCAGGGCCAACTCCAATGTTTATAGGAATTTCAACTTCTTTTTTTGTTTTTTGAGCCAAAGAAAGAGAAGCGAGAATAAAAATAAAAAGCAGCGTTATTTTTTGCATTTGAGGTTAATTTAGAAAAAACATTTTTTCAAACTTAAAACTGATGAATTTTTACACTTTTTACACCTATACCTTTAAAAAGTCTTGAAAATTTTCTATTTTTTACACCTATACCTTGAAAAAAAGGAGGTTTTTATGCTGATTCGCAAAGATTTTTTGAAAAAAGTGCGTCCTTTCTATGACGTGTTTGACTTGATTAAGGTGATAATCGGGAATCGCCGAGCCGGGAAATCCATTTTTTTAACGCAAATTGCAGACGAACTGAGAAAAAGCGGAGTAAAGGAAAACCAAATAATTTTTATGAATTTTGAGCAGTTTGAATTTTCGCACATAAAAACAGCGGAAGATTTGCACAAATACATAAGCAAACAAATTAAGAGAAGCAAAGGCAAGTTTTACATATTTTTAGATGAAATTCAGAATATAGACAGGTTTGAGCTTGTTGTGAATTCGTTTAGAGCAAAAGGAAATTCAAGCATTTTTATCACAGGCTCAAATGCGCATCTTGTTTCCGGGGAGCTTGCAACGCATCTGTCTGGTCGCTATGTGAAGTTTTTAATCACCCCTTTTACCTTTAAGGAATCGCTTGCCCTCACCAAAAAGAGCGATAAAAAAGCAGCCTTTGAAGATTATGTCAAATGGGGAGGCTTGCCTGGTCGTTTTGTTTTTGCCGATGAAAATGAAATGCAAATATATTTGCAGGATGTTTTTGATTCCACGGTTCTGCGAGACATTGTACAAAGAGCAAAAATAAGAGATTTGAATTTGTTAGACAGCATAATTCAGTTTTTATTAGACAACATCGGCAATATTTTTTCGGCAAACGCAGTTTCAAAATATTTGAAATCGCAGAGCAGAAATGTGTCGGCAGAAACGCTTTACAATCATATAGATTTTATAGTGAGGTCTCAATTATTCAGCAAAGTTAACAGATACGATATTAAAGGAAAAAATGTGTTTGCCACTTTGGAAAAATATTACGTGGCAGATATGGGGTTGCTTCAATTGAAGCGGAGTTATTTCAATGAAAGTATGGCCGCCCGTTTGGAGAACATTGTTGCCAATGAGCTTATCGCAAGAGGTTTCCAGATAAATGTTGGAGTTGCCGCAAATGCGGAAATAGACTTTGTGGCGAGAAAGAACAATAAAGTTGAATACATTCAAGTTTGCCACGCAATAGATTCCGATAAAACCTTACAGAGAGAACTCAGCGCATTTAAAGGTATTCCAGAGAAAAAGCTTCTCATTACAAACAGTACTTATGATTACAGCCAGAACGGGGTGGAGTGCGTTAATGCTATTGAGTGGCTGTTGGGTTGGTAAAATCAACGGTTTTTGTAAAAAAGGAAAGGCAAGATGCTTGTTTTACCTATATCCACTTCCCATCTCTGATAGAAAAGTTAAAGATCCATGCCTTCACATATAGAACTGTCAAATTCCTTAAACTTGCTGAAATCCACAGTTGATACCGGATCTATGAAATTGTACGTATACATGACAATCCATGCGTAGCAATTAATATCCATGCCGTTTGTGTACAGAAACTTTTTTGTAGGCGTGCCTATGCCTAGCGTTAAAAGATATTCGCCGCTGCCAGTCCATGGGTCTCCAAAAGCACCGTTGTTGTATTCCAGGATATTTGTTATAATTCTTCCGTTTGTTATTTCAGCTCCACCTGCATAGGTTTCTTTAAGTGTTTCTCCTTCAAAAGAAGCAACTAAAACAAATCCGGGTTCTCCATTGTAGGCAGAGAGTCCTGTTATTACTACGCTTTTATTTATACCGGAAGGCGAACCTGTACCATTGGTACTTAGCTCACCATTAACTTCACCGCATCCGGCAAACAAAATTGCAACAAACAATGTAAATAAAAAGAATATGTATTTCATACCTTTCTCCTGTAAAAATTATTTTATGAGAATATAGTAATATTGCAACAGAAAAGTT